>JBDSMK010000037.1:0-6256 GCA_039915905.1 Ilumatobacteraceae bacterium | reverse complement strand
TCTGTCGGAAGCCGACATCGAGAAGATGGTCAAGGATGCCGAGGCTCACGCCGAGGAAGACCGTCAGCGTCGCGACGAGGCCGAGGTCCGCAACAATGCCGACTCGCTGATGTACCAGGGCGAGAAGGTGCTGCGCGACAACGCCGAGAAGGTGTCCGACGCCGACAAGACTGCCATCCAGGACCCGATCGCCGAGGTCAAGACCGCGATGGTGGGCAACGACGTGGCGGCCATCCGCGCCGCCCACGAGAAGTTGTCCACCGCGTTGCAGTCGTTCAGCCAGCGCTTGTACGAGGCCGCGGCGCGTGACTCCAACGCGGCAGGCACATCGGCCACCGGTCAGAACGAGCCGTCGGGCGCGGCCGACGACGATGAGATCATCGACGCCGAGATCGTCGACGACGAAGGCAAATGATGAGCGACGCCTACCCGAGTGAACACGACCCGGTCCCAGGTGGCGCGACTGCCGACGATCTGGCTCCGGCCGAAGCCGACAAGGAAAAGGCGTCCAACGAGCAGACGCTCGACGAGCAGGCGGTGATGGACGACATCGCCGTGCTGCTCGAGGAACGTGACTCGTTCAAGGACATTGCGCTGCGCGTCCAGGCTGACTTCGAGAACTATCGCAAGCGGGTCATCGCGCAGCACGCCGACGATGTGGCTCGCGCCACCGGAAAGCTGGCCGAAGCACTGCTATCGGTGCTCGACGCTTGCGAGGCGGCTTACGTGGTGCATCCCGCCGAGGTCGGCCCACTGTTCAACCTGCTGCTCGGGGAACTGAAGAAGCAGGGCTTGGAGGCCCTTGACCTTCATGAGAAGCCGTTCGATCCGGAGGTCGCCGACGCGGTGATGCACGAGCCGGGCGATGGCGATGAGGCCATCGTCAGCGAGGTGTTGCGCACTGGCTACCTGTGGAAGGGCAAGGTGCTGCGCGTCGCGATGGTCAAGGTTCGGGGCTGATCCCGGGTGGCCGCGCAACGCGATTGGTACGAGAAGGACTTCTACAAGGTCCTCGGCGTCGCGCCCGAGGCCACGGCGAAGGAAATCACCAAGGCCTACCGCAAGCTGGCGCGCGCCAGCCACCCTGATACCCACCCGGGTGACGCCGCCGCCGAGGACCGCTTCAAGGACGTCAGCACTGCCTACGACGTGCTCGGCGACGATGCCAAGCGGACCGAATATGACGAGATCCGCCGTCTCGGCCCCGTCGGCAACAACCCATTCGGTGGTGGAGGCGGTGGCGGCGCCGGTGGGTTTGGTGGAGGCAACTACAACTTCAACGTCGGCTCAGATGGCCTCGGCGACGTGCTCGGGCAGATGTTCGGACGTGGTCGACGTGGTGGTGGCGCGTCGGCGTCTGCCGGGCCGCAGCGCGGCGCCGACTTGGAGGCAGGTCTGACCATCGACTTCGTCGAGGCGGTGCACGGCGTCACCACCACGTTGCACCTCACAAGCGACGCACAATGCAGCACTTGCCATGGCAGCGGGGCTCGCCCGGGTACCCAGCCGAAGGTCTGCTCGAACTGTGGCGGCCGCGGGGTGATCGATGACAACCAGGGCTTCTTCTCGTTCTCCAGCACCTGCCGGGTATGCGGCGGCGCTGGAGTGATGGTCGACGATCCGTGCCCGACGTGTCGCGGCACAGGCGTCGAGCGTCGCCCACGCGAGGTTCAGGCGCGCATCCCTGCCGGCGTTGCCGACGGCCAGAAGGTGCGGCTGAAGGGTCGTGGTGGGCCCGGGCGCAACGGAGGGCCGGCAGGCGACCTGATCGTGGAGTGCCATGTCACGCCGCATCGGTTGTTCGGGCGCGACGGCAAGAACCTCACGCTGCGGGTGCCGATCACGTTTGCGGAGGCAGTGCTGGGTGGCAAGATCGAAGTCCCCACCCTTGACGGTTCCGTCGTCACGCTCAAGCTCGGCGCCGGCACTCAGAGCGGTTCGCGCCACCGGGTGCGGGGCAAGGGGATCACCACCGCCAAGCACGCCGGCGATCTGATCGTCACCGTTGACGTGCAGGTGCCCGACCGACTGACCGACGAGCAGCGCGTCGCCGTCGAGTCGTTTGCGGCGGCGAGTCATGTGTCGCCACGTGCCGAGCTGTTCGGCGCGGCGGGAAAGCCGTAGTTCGATGCGTTCGCCTTCACACGCCGTGTACGTCATCTCCGTCGCCGCCGAACTCGCCGGCATGCATCCGCAGACGCTGCGGATATACGAGCGCCGAGGCCTCGTGCAACCGGCGCGCACGCAGGGCGGGAACCGCCGTTACAGCGATGCAGACATCGAACGCCTGCGACACATCTCCGATCTTGCGGCCGCCGGTTTGAACCTGGAGGGCATCCGCCGCGTGATTCAGCTGGAAGCGCAGATCGAGCAGATGCGATTGGAGTTGGCCGAGGTTTGCGCCGCAGCGGCGTCGGCGGTGGCCCAGGCCACGTTGGCGACAGCCGAGGCCAACTATGCGGCGGCCGAGGCGGAGCGGCGCCCTCCAAGGCGCGACCTGGTGCCGTTGCGTCAAGCGATGAGCGTCTTCGGCCAGCAGCCCCGTCGCTGAGCCGCGTGCTGAGCCAGTGTTGCTGAGCCAGTGTTGCTGAGCCCGTGTTGTTGAGCCAGTGTTGTTGAGCCCGGTGCCGATCGTGTCACTCGCGGCTTGGTCTGACCGTCAGTCCATCGGTCTAGACTCGTGGAATGGCGTCGCCCAACACCCTGATCTTCGTTGACTTCCCTTCTAACGACCTCGCCGCCTCGGCAAAGTTCTACGCGGAGGTATTCGGTTGGGTAGTCGAACCGCGGCCGGCCAACGTGTTCTACCGGGCCGTTCCCGGTGGTCACTTCCCGCTCGCCGATGGGTCACCGTCGGAGATCGGGAACCTCCACATGGGGGTGTTCGACGCCGCCAACGCCCGCCCGCACCCCGATCCGGCTGGTGCCGAGCCCCGCGATCTGTCCAGCTCCGGCCGCACGGCGCGCACCTGGATCCTGATCGGCGACGACGACTCCGAGGACCGCATCCTCGACACCGCCGAACGACTCGGCGCCACGGTGTTGTGGCGGCATCACTACTGGGCTGAGTTCAACGGCTACAACGGCGCCTTCGTCGACCCATGGGGGAACACGTTCATTCTGTGGGGCAAGGGCGGAGACAACCCATCTCTTGAAGGAGTTACCAATGAGTGATCCGTTCGCCGAAAGTACATACACCAATGGGGCCGGCGCACCGGCGGAAGCCGTGGGCGTCGGCCCGACCAGCATGCGCTGGACCCACATCGCGTTGCCATGCGTCGACATCGACAAGACCATTGCGTGGTACCAGAGGTACACACCGTTGGAGCTGCTCGACCGTCGTGAGGACGCCGACGGCCAGGGCGCCTGGCTTGGTCACCCTGACCAGGGGGACAAGCCGTTCATCTTGGTCCTGGTCAGCTTCTTCCGAGATCAGAACGGTCCGCCGCAACCGATCATGGCTCCGTTCGCGCACATCGGCATGGAGGTCACCAGCCGCGAGGAGGTCGAGGCGATTGCAGCACGCGGCAAGGAGGAGGGCTACCTGGCCTGGCCGCCGACCGATATGCCTGCGCCGATCGGATACATCTGCGCGTTGAAGGATCCCGACGGCAACATGATCGAGTTCTCCCACAACCAGGGCGTCTACGCCAAGGCCCAGGAAGTATGGGGCTGAGCCGGTGACGGCGGCCGCGACTCGTTCCCCCGCCGACATCTGCCGGGCGTATCTCGCCGCGTTCGCCACCGCCAATCCCGAGTCGGTCACTTCCTTGGTCACTGACGACTTCGTCAATGAGCACACAGCGGCGCTGGGCGGGGGGTGCGTCGGCAAGATCGAGTACTCCGCCCGCGTACCCGGGTTCCTGGCGTCGATGCCCGGCCTGCGTTACGAGGTGGAAGACGTGATCGCCGAGGGCGACAGGGTCGCGGCGGCGTACACGTTGCATACGCACGTCAACGACCGCGACGTGGCAGTGCGCGGAGTGATGCGTTTCGAGGTGCGTGACGGCTTGATCGCCAAGCGGGTCGACTATTGGGACAGCCTCGTGTTCAAGCAGCAGGCGGGACTGGCATGATCGGCTCCAGGGTGCTCGGGCACAGCGGTCTGCAGGTGAGCTCGATCGCGCTCGGCACGATGATGTTCGGGTCATGGGGCAACACCGACGTCGACGAGTGCGTCCGGATGTTTGACAGGGCACTCGATTCCGGGATCACGCTGTTCGACACGGCCGACATGTACGACGCCGGCGCCTCCGAGGAGATCCTCGGGCAGGCGCTGCGTGTCAAGCGCAGCCAGCCCGCCCGAGATCGGGTGGTACTGGCGACCAAGTGCGGCAACCCGATGAGTGACGACCCCGCCCAGCGCGGACTGTCGCGCCGCTGGATTCACCAGGCCTGCGACGACAGCCTGCGTCGCCTCGGGGTGGAGCACATCGATCTGTACCAGATGCACCGTCCGGACCCGTCCACGCCGGTAGCCGAGACGCTCGGCGCCTTCGACGAACTGATCAAGGCCGGCAAGATCGGCGCCTATGGCACCTCCACGTTCACGGCCGCACAGCTGCAGGAGATGTTTGCTACGGCAGCATCATTGAACGTGCCTGCGCCAACCAGCGAGCAGCCGCCCTACTCAGCGCTGGCACGAGGCGTGGAGGCCGAGGTGCTGCCGCTGTGCCGCGCCAACGACGTCGGTGTCATCGCCTGGGCACCGCTCAACGGCGGCTGGCTGACCGGCAAGTACCAGGTTGTCGCGGGGGCTCCGGCTGGTGCACTCAGTGCAGATTCGCGGGCGGCGCGCAAGGGCGAGCACTTCGACCATCGCGACGAGGCGATGCGTACCCGCAAGCTGACTCTCGTCGACGCGCTGATCAAGGTCGCTGCCGGCGCCGGGTTGACTCTGAAGCAGATGGCCCTCGGCTTCGTGCTCGATGACCCGGCCATCACCGCGGCCATCATCGGACCGCGCACGCTCGCCCAGCTCGATGATCTGCTGGGTAACGGCGCACCGATCCTGCCGGCCGGGGTGCGTGATGCAATCGACGCTCTGGTCGCGCCGGGCACCAACGTCAACCCTTACGACGCCGGTTGATCTCAGGCGTCTGCTCCGTCTGCCCGACCGGATCCCGGCTCGTAGGCATCCCGGCCCGTAAGCATCCCGGCCCGTAAGCATCCCGGCTTCGTCTGCCAGGCTCCGGACGAAGTGAAGACAACCGCACCGGCCATGCTGCAGCTGTGAACGCGCCGTGTCTGCAGTTCGTCAGGTCTCGGGGGTGTCGCGCAGTAGGAACTTGCGGATCTTGCCGACGCTGGTGCGCGGCAGTTGGTCGACGATGGTGATGTCTCGGGGTCGCTTCGACTTGGTCAATCGTGACGCGCACCACTCGTGCAGCTCGGCCAAAGACGGCGGCTTGCCTGGGTCGGAGGCGACGACGAAGGCCACCGGCACCTCGTCGCGGATCTCGTCGGGATGGCCGACCACTGCGACTTCGAGAACACCGGGAAACATCGCGATGACCTGCTCGACCTCCACCGTGGAGACGTTCTCGCCGGCCACCTTGAGCACGTCGGATCGACGGCCGTCGAACACAAGGCGACCGTCGGCGCGACGATGGGCGCGGTCGCCGGTGAGGAACCAGCTAGCACCGTCGGCGGTGCTGCGGAAGCTGGCTGCGGTGGTCGCCGGGTCTTCGAGGTAGCCGGCAAACAAGGTGATGCCCGGCTCTCCGCCGACCACTATCTCGCCGTCGAGGAGATCGACTGCGCATCCGGGAGTGACGAAGCCCATCGAGTCCGGCACCGGATTGTTCTCCGGCTCGGTCAGCACCGCCGGGATGGTTTCGGTCATCCCGTACAACTGGCGCGGTGCGCAGCCGAGAAGGCTGGTCATCGCGCCATGCTGCTCGTCGGTGATGTTCATCGCGTACCAGCAGTGCTGCAGCACGAGTCCCTCAACCGGAGCGGCGCCGCGAGCCAGGATCATCCGTATCGGGGCGGCAAACAGACTGGCGTGCGTGGCACGATGCGATGCGGCCTGACTCACGAACCGGCTGGCTGAGAACGTGTGCGCGAGGGCCACCGAGGCGCCGACCCAGATCGCAGACGCGAAGCTGTAGAACTGAGCGTTGGCGTGGAACATCGGCAGCACCACCAGCTGCCGGTGGTGTGCTTCGAGACCGGCGGCGGCGGCCATCGTCGCACCCGCGAAGGCATAGTTCGCCTGGGTGATCTCTACGCCCTTGGGCATCCCGGTGGTGCC
>JBDSMK010000030.1:0-4150 GCA_039915905.1 Ilumatobacteraceae bacterium | reverse complement strand
AATCACGACGAACGTGTCGCGGAACTGCTCGACCTTGTCGGTCTCGCTCCCGATCATGCTCGACGGTTCCCGCACGAGTTCTCGGGCGGGCAGCGTCAGCGTGTGGGCATCGCCAGAGCGCTCGCGTTGGATCCTTCGCTGATCGTGCTCGACGAACCGGTTTCCGCACTCGACGTCAGCATCCAAGCTGGGGTCGTCAACCTTCTCGAGGACCTGCAGGAGCGCATCGGGCTGAGCTACTTGTTCATTGCCCACGACCTTTCGGTGGTGCGCCACATCAGCGATGTAGTGGCGGTGATGTATCTCGGCAAGCTGATGGAGATCGGGCCGGCCGAGCAGATCTACACCGCGCCGGCGCATCCCTACACTCAGGCGTTGCTGTCGGCCGTGCCTGAGCCCGATCCTGCGCTGGAACGGACGCGTACGAGGATGGTGCTGCAGGGCGACGTGCCCAGCCCGATCGACCCGCCGAGTGGCTGCCGGTTCCGCACTCGCTGCCCGAAGGCTCAGCCGATCTGCGCTGAGGAGGAGCCGGCGTTGATCCTGCGAGGTCAGGGCCATCCGGTGGCCTGCCACTTCGCGGAGGTAGTCACCGGCGTTACGGTGACTACGAGGTCCGCTGCTGAACCGAAGCCGTGACGGCGGGCGCAGCCCGCTGATCCGCTAAGCTTACGAACCGTGCGCAACATCGTGATGTACGTGGTGGTGGCGATCAACCTTGGCTCGACGGCTGGGATGGTCGCGGGTGTTCTGTTGCACAGCGGGCGTGGTGGAGGCCTTTCCGACATGTTCGGTGGCGCTGGTACGACGGCTCTCGGATCTACCGCTGCCGAACGAAACCTCACTCGTATCACCACAATGTTCTCGGTGGTCTGGTTCTTCAGCGTGCTCGCACTGAGCTTCCTGCTGGTGCGCCAGTAGCCCTGGCATCGGTTGCCAGCTACAGTTGTTCGCTCATCCACGTCGAAGTGGCGAAATAGGCAGACGCGCCAGCTTGAG
Source organism: Ilumatobacteraceae bacterium (assembly GCA_039915905.1). GTDB lineage: Bacteria > Actinomycetota > Acidimicrobiia > Acidimicrobiales > Ilumatobacteraceae > JAODBQ01. The sequence continues at coordinate 3,151 of JBDSMK010000030.1, read as the reverse complement.
GGGCTGGTGAGAGAAATCTCGTGGGGGTTCAAGTCCCCCCTTCGACACGTCGATAGTCGTACCGGCCGCCTGCGAGGGCGGCCGTTGCATTTCCCGGAGCCCGACCTCGCCGAGAACCTCAGTTGTCTTGAGGCCAATCTCTGATTCGAGATCCGCTGCCTGCGGGCTATCGCGGCGTGCTGAAGTTCGAGACGTCGATTCCACATTTGGTGTCGAACGGTGTCATAAACGGCGTGGTGCTGCCATCGGGTAGTCCGAGCAACATGGAGCTCCATGTTGCGGTCTCGTTGGCTGGGGGGCAAGCGTCTGGCCACAGGCTTCCGACCCACACCACCGCCATGCCACCGACCTCCAGCGGGCCGTCGAACGGCGGGGGAGTGCCGAAGTAGGTTTCGGCACCCTTGGAAACAAGCGGGACGTGCTCGCCGTCGGGACGCACTCCAGCAAGCGTCGGCGGGGTAGTGGGCAAGACGCAGGGTCGATCGCTGCTGTTCGTCACGTCGATGATGAGCTTGGTGTTGCCCATCGCCGAGTCTGTCCCAGGTTCCGCTGTCGCCGTCAGGTCATTCGCCGTGCATCGCTCCACCTGCTGCGAAGTCGGTGTCGATGGCTCGACCGTGACGCGCGTAGTTGACGCCGTCGAGACCGCTGTCGCTGACTCAGAACTGCTACAACTCGCGCACATCAGCGCGACCGATGCGGCTACGACGGCCGGGAACCACATTCGACGGTGGAACCGCATGCGACGGTGGACCCGACTCCCAGCATTCGTCACGAGAACACAATATGCAATTCGGGCTGCTTGCAAACCCGCGCAAATCACCCGATGTGGGTCACATGGGCATCCCATCGTCGAGTGATGCGGCGAATCGAGCGTCGTCTTCTAGCTCGGCATCCGCTTGCGCTCCTTGCTCGGCTCGTGCCGGAAGGAACCGGTACGCGACCACCGCGGCACAAACAATGATTCCAGTGCCGAGCCATGCCGCGACCTGCATACCGGAGAAGAACGCCTCGCCCGATGCATCGTGCACGAGCCGCCCGACCGTGGCCGGCAGGTCGAACCGTCCGATCGAGTCCAGAGCTGCGCCGATCGAGTCGCGCACCATCGGGACGGCACCAGCTGGCAGACCATCGGGGACCTTTATCTCGTGGTGGTACACGGCGGCGAAGACGCTGCCGATGATCGCGACGCCGAGCGCGCCACCGGTCTGGCGAGTTGTGTCGTTGACCGCTGAGCCGACGCCCGCCTTCGCCTTGGGAAGGGAGCCCATGATCGACTCGGTCGCGGGGGCGATCACGAGCCCCATACCGATGCCAAACAGCAGTCGGGCAAAGGCCCCACCGACGAACGACGACACGATCGGCTCGATCGAGTAGGTCGCCATCCCGACCGCCACGATCACCAGACCGATGACGACGACGAGCTTCGTGCCGATCCGCTCGACGAGCCTGGGCGCCTGCGGGGCCATGACCATGATCCCGACTGCCACGGGCGCGGTCAGCACACCCGCCTTCAACGGTGAGTACTCGAGCACGAACTGGAAGTACTGCGTCAGCAGGAACGTCGAGCCGTAGAGGGCGAAGAACGTCAATGTGATCGTCGCCGACGCGGCAGAGAAGCGAGGGTTCTTGAAGAAGTGCAGCTCCAGCATCGGATGCTGATAATGCGTTTCCCACCAACCGAAGGCGAGGAGGAACACGAGGCCGACGACGAACGACACGATCACGACGGGATCCGCTACACCGCGGTCGGGGATGACGATGATGGCGTAGAGAAGGCCGATCAAAGCGACGACCGAGAACACAGCGCCGTACGGATCAAGCGCATGGTCAGGGTCGCGGGTGGTCGTGGGCACATACCGGTGGCCGGCAGCGATGGCGATGAGACAGATCGGGACGTTGACGAGGAACACCGAACCCCACCAAAAGTGCTCGACAAGGATGCCACCGGCGAGGGGGCCGATGGCCACGCCCAGCCCGGAGACGCCGGCCCATATGCCGATGGCCCGACCCCGCTCACGGTCGTCGTGGAACGTGTTGGTCAGGATTGACAACGTGCTCGGGTAGATGCACGCCCCGCCGATCCCCATCAACGCTCGCGCGGCGATCAGCATCGTCGCCGAGGTGGAGAGTGCGGCAAGGGCCGAACACGCCCCGAACAGCCCGAGCCCGATGGTGAGGATCCCCTTACGACCGAGCTTGTCCCCGAGCGATCCTGCTGTGAGGAGAAGGCAGGCGAAGACGATCGTGTAGCCGTCGATCAGGAGCTGGAGCTCAGAGCCCCGCGCGTTGAGGCTCTCCACAATTGACGGCAGCGCCACGTTGAGGATGGTGTTGTCGATGCTGATGACAGTCAGCGATAGACACAGCACCGCCAGCGTCCACCAGCGCCGCTCATTAGCCAGATGGGAGTCGGCCTTCATTGATCGCGCCTCCCGCTGTGGTGACGGATTGCTCCGTGTTGGTGGACGCCATCGATCAACTGCTGCCAGACGCTGTCCATGACCTCGTCGAGGTCGCGATCACCGCAAAGAGTGACCCGCGCGCCTTCAGCGATGTACAACGCCGCGGTCTTGGCTGCCACCGTCACCTGCAGCGCAAGCGGGACATCCGGCGACGAGCCGAAGCGCTGGGTGAGCTGCTCCACGAGCCGTACCCCCCAGTCATGAGCACATCGCTACACCCCTCACACATGACGAGCAATGGTGACATCACGGCACGACGTGCCACAAGTCAGCTCGGGCGCGATGCATCGTGCTCAGCACCGCCTCGAAACGATGGGGGCGCGTCGGCGCTGCTCCTTCGACGGTCCAACGGCCCGGTATGACGCGGTCGGTATGATCCCGCGGCAACACGGGAGATGCACATGACATACCGCTATCGCAAGTCAATCAAGTTGATTCCCGGAGTAAAGCTCAACCTGTCGAAGAGCGGCATCTCGACCTCTATCGGCAAACGGGGCGCCACCATCAACATCGGACATGGCCGAGTGAAATCGACCGTAGGCCTTCCCGGCAGTGGTATCTCCTATAGCAAGAGCACCACCACGAGGAACGCTTCGTCGGTGCGTCAACACACTGCGCGAGCTGCTCAACCAAAGGTTCCACGGGAGGACAAGCAAGTCCTTGACGCGATCAGCGCGGGTGACATC
>JBDSMK010000025.1:0-3477 GCA_039915905.1 Ilumatobacteraceae bacterium | reverse complement strand
CAGCGCAGATCCATTTGCCGGGCACGTCGGGCACGTCGGGTACGTCGGGTACGTCAAGGACAGTGTCACCATCTGTGTCACCAGCTGTATCACCATCCACGTAGGTCGATTGGCCAGCGATCGAGGATCTCCTCGCCGCGGACGAGCCAGGCCGTCTCGTGCATTGCCATCGTCGGGTCGATGTGCGCCGGGGTAACGCTCACTCGGTCGCCGACGGTGGCCACGCCGACATGCGGTACGAACGTGATGTGCTCGTCGCTGCAGAACAGCACGTCGGCGCCATCGATCGACGGGTTGCCGTGATCCATTCCGAGCGCCTTCAGCCCGACGTCGGCGACGGCATATCGCGGGTTGGACGCGATGGTGGTGCCGAGCACGAACGCCGCCTGGCGGAACGGAAGGTGCAGCGCGCCGTACTGGGTGTCCATCAGCGCATAGCTGCCGGCTTGGACCTCGATCGATTGAGGGTGCAGGTCGTAGGTGCCTGTGCCACCCGAGGTGACGAGATCGCCTCCCACCTCGGCGTGAGCGCCGAGGAGCAACTCGATCGCAGCCTCGGTCTTGGTGCGCTTGTCGTCGCGATCGGTCAGCGCCATCAGATGGCCTTCGTAGCCCATCGTGCCGCGCACCCGGATGCCGCTGGCCCGGGCCAGATCGGCCATCCGGCCTGCCGCGGTGGGTGCGCAACCGCATCGCCGCAAGCCGATGTTCACGTCGATGACCACTTCGCGGATCCCGGCTGCGGCAGCGGCGTCGATCGTCTCTGGTGAGTCCACGGCGACGGTGATCCGGGCTGTGCCGTCGGTGGCGAGCCGGGCCATCGCCTCCAGACGTTTCCTGTCGACTGTCTCATTGGCCAGTAACAGATCTGTTCCGAGTCCAGCCGCAGCCATGCCAACCATTTCGCGGGGCGTCGCGCAGGTGAAGCCGCTGTGCCCGGCAGCGGCCTGTGCGGCGGCGAGCGCCGTGCATTTGTGCGCCTTGACGTGCGGCCGCATGGCAGCGCCTGGGCGGGCGGCGGCCATCGTCGCCAGATTGTGGTCCAGCGCTTCGGCGTGGATCAGCAACGCAGGCGTCTGAATGTCGTGCACCGCGCTGGGGCGGCCTGAGCTACCGGAGATCATCACAACTTTCCCATCTCCACCATTATCAGGCGGTCCAGTCCGAGTTCGGCGGCGCGATCGTTGGCAGTCTCATCCGTGGTGAACGCCCAGCCGCTGATGTCGAACGGCCGGCCGGCGGCTTCCTCGCACGCAGCTGAGACGAACTCCGCCGCCCGCGGATGCGCCATGCGTACGTTGATGCCGTCGGCCAACCTGCCGGCGGTACGTGCCAATTCCACGCTGTTGACGCCAAGTATCAACGGCACTGCGAACGCCTCGCGGACCACGCGCATCTGCTCGATCACGGCGGCGTGCCGATCGGCCAGCACTGGCTGAAGCGCGATGCCCCTGTCGCCGTGCTCGGTCGCCCACTTGGTGCCCGGCGCGCTGCCGGCGCCGAGTCCGAGGATCAACCTTCCACCGCTGATCCGCTGCACCGTCGAGGCCGCCAAGGCCAAATGGGCCGGGTGGCGGTTGACCACGTTGGCCACCAAAGTACCGAGGCCGATGGTGCCACTGCCGGAGCTGGCCGTGGCCTCGGCGAGTGCGCCCAGGAGGGTGAAGCATTCCAGCATCGGCCGGTCGCCGCCGAGCATCGCGCCGTCGAAGTGATCGAACACCCAAGTCGTTGTGTAGCCCTCGGCTTCGGCCTTCAGCACCGCATCGCGCAGTTCGGGCCAGTCGTTCACGGCCGGACTGAACTGGATGTCGACGATCATCGCCACAGCCTGGCGCGCATGTCGAGGGGACGCAATCGCGGCCTGCGACCTAGGTTTCGATCAGGGTCCGATGCCGCGGATCAGCGGCTCCACGATCCGCTGCGGCAACCCGACGAGCATCGGGAACAGGAATGCCCGCCGCGGCAGCCAGACGGCGCGTTTGCCCTTCTCGATGCCATTGGCAACGCCGATGGCGACGGACGTTGCCGCGACATTGGGCATCAACTGGATCTTGCGGAGCCGGGCGAAGCAGTCGATGGTCGGTTGGTATCTGATGTTGTCGAAGAGCTCGGTAGGCACCGGGCCGATCTCGACAGCAGTGAGCCGAATCGGCGTGTTCTTGAGGTCCTGGCGCACGATGCGAGTGAATTGGCTGAGCCCGGCCTTGGTGCCGGCGTAGACGGAGAGCCCGGGGAACCCGCCGGTCGAGGCCATCGAGGAGATGTTGACAATGTGACCGCGCTCGCGCTGGACCATTCCCGGCAACACGACGCGGCAGAGTTGCAGCGGCACGACGAAGTTGAGCAATGCGACGTCGTCGATCTCGGTGGCATCGGTGTCGAGAAAGTTCTTGGTGTGCTCGATGCCGGCGTTGTTGACGAGCACGTCGATGGGGCCGTTGACCTTCTCCACGCGGTCGAGCAGTCCGTCGAGTTGAGCCCGGTCCATTAGATCGGCGACGACTGCCGAGCCGCCGACTTCGTCGGCAACCGCTGAGAGTGGGCCGGTGCTGCGCGCTACCAACGTGAGCCGTGCACCGCGCTGGGCGAGTTCGCGGGCAATAGCTGCGCCGATGCCTCGCGAGGCACCGGTAATCAGGATGTGACGACCACGGATCTCCATGTCGGAGAGTTTCCCAGATGTCTCGCGTTGGTCCTCACCGATGACTGGGGCATGTCTGGAGGGATCGTAGATTTGGCCCGTGGGATTCACTGGCTTTCCAGCTGAGGCGTTTGCCTTCCTCGACGGACTCACTGCCGATAACTCACGTACCTACTGGCAGGCCAACAAGCATGTCTACGACTTGGCGCTGCGTGAGCCGATGGTCGCTCTGCTCGATGAGCTAGCCGACTTTGGGCCGTTTCACGTCTTTCGTCCCAACCGTGACGTGCGCTTCGCTGCCGACAAGCGCCCGTACAAGGAGCAGATCGGCGCTTTCGGGGAATCGCAGGGCGGCGCCGGCTACTACGTCCATGTTTCTCGTACGGGTCTGCTGGCCGGCTCCGGTTACTACGACATGGCTACCGACCAGCTGGCCCGATTTCGTGAGGCGGTCGATGATGAGGTGTTGGGGCCGCAGATCGCTGCTTTGGCTGGTGCGTTGGTGAGATCCGGCCTGCACGTCGGCGCGATGAGTGAGCTCAAGACCGCTCCGCGTGGATACCCAAGGGATCATCCGCGCATCGACTTGCTGCGCCGCAAGGGTCTGATGGCATCGCGCGAGTGGAAGCCGGCGGCATGGCTGCACACGAAGGCCGCCTCCGGAAAGGTGCGTGAGGCCTGGGCAGCCGGCGCAGAGATGAACGAATGGCTCGACACGCACGTCGGCCCAAGCAGGTTGGCCCCCGACGACGGGTTGTCCGGCTGCCGCCGTTAGATCGGTGGGTCCGATGTTGATGCCGGTGCGGGCGGTGGGACTCGAACCCACACTCCTT
>JBDSMK010000018.1:0-2965 GCA_039915905.1 Ilumatobacteraceae bacterium | reverse complement strand
ACTAGTTTCAGGCCCGGGAAGTCAAGGTTGTAGCCGAACCAGTCCATGACCATCCGACTGGACACCACCAACGGAACCGTCAGCAGCAGACTCCACCAGAACCGCCGACGAAACATCTCCACGCTGTGCCCTGCATGCTTGCCGTGACCACCGTGCGTCCCATCGGACCCGTGCTCGGCGTGTTCGCCGCTTCCGTGGCCGTGCGGCTCCTGTCCGTCGCCCCGCAAATCCTTTGTCATTGCAGTCTCCTCTGCCGAGATGGACCGAATCGAGGTACAGCACGTGCTGACCTCTTCTCGTCGACTAAGACGCGAACCAGGGCCCTAGGCTTCCCCGCAACGTTGGTGCGACACAGTGTCGTAGCCTAGGGCTTATACCCTGATATTGCCGCCACTGGTCGATGGAGGTTTGGGTGCTGAAGCGAAACGCCGATCGGTCCGCTGCAAGCTCTCCCGCGCGGCGGCCCGTGGCAGAGACCGCGCCGGTCGGCGACGGCGGCCACTACAAGTTCGTGATTCTCGGCCCGCCCGGCTCGGGCAAAGGAACCCATGCCGCAAAGCTCGCCGAGCGGTTGTCGGTGCCTCACATCTCGACTGGGGCCCTGCTCCGTCGTGAGATCGCGGCCCAGACTCAGCTAGGTCGACAGGTTGCCGATGCAGTGCGTAGCGGGTTGCTCGTGACCGACGAAGCGATCGTCGAGATGGTGGAGCGGAAGATTCGCTCGGTGACCGAAGGTGAAGGCTGGATTCTCGATGGCGCCCCACGAACGCTCGGGCAGGCCGAACTGCTTGCACCGCTGATCGAAGGCGAGAACCCAGCAATCGTCATCGCGCTGGATGTCGAGAGCGATGAACTGCGCCGACGGTTGGACCAGCGTCGGACCGACGAGCAACGAGCCGACGACGACCCAAAAGTCGTGGAAGACCGCCTCGCCGTATGGGCGGACATCGGGCCACGGTTGCTTGATCGGTACGTCCAACGCGGACTGCTCCTGCGAGTGAACGGCTCAGGAACCATCTCCGATACGTCTTCCCGAGTTTGGGCCGCCGTCGAGGCTGCCGTCAGCATCCGCTCATCGAGGCGACGCGAGCCATGACCGAGGCCGCCGGCCGGGTCGGTCATGGCACCGATCCACACGCGAGGTGGTGCTCGGACTGTTGCAGCGAACGGTCGATCCTGCGTCCGGATCAGATCATGCTGAGGGCGAACTCCGCAGTGTGGTGCAACTGACCGATCGACAGCGACACCGTGACAGCGACCGCGACGCCGACCAGAACACGTCGTGTCATCGTTGGCGCGAGCGGCGGCGTGATCAGTGCTCCTGCTCTTGCTGCCACGCCATGGCTGGCGATCCCCAGCATCGCCGGTGAGATTGATTGGACCAACGCCACCTTGGCGATCGTGCGCGCAGCAAGCCGGCGATCGCCACCGGTGGATCCAACGGCGATCTCGTCTGCCCAGCGCTCGAGGTGGAACTGCAACCGGCGCCCCGCAGCGTGAACGACCGGGAGTACCGCAGTAGCGACGTTGGCCAGCAACAGATAGCGATCGTGTCGATGATCAGCATGCGCTCGCTCGTGCGCCAAGACGATGTCGAATTCCCGATCGTCGAGCGAATCACGCAGGCCACGCGAGACAGCAATCGTCCGTGCAGGTCCCGGCAGGGTGTAGGCGAACACCTCGGGGGAGTCGACCAAATGGAACGGGCAGGTTTCGGCACATCGGGCACCGGCGTACGCGCGCAGCACACCGACGACCCGGACCGTACCAACGACGGCCAGCGTCAGCGACGAAACTCCAATTGCCACACTCACCAGCGGATGATCGGGCAGCAAATGCATCGACCAGTCGAAGACCGAGCTGCGCACACCCAGATGAGCCAGTCCGCTCAACCCCACCATCCAGAACGTCGGCACCGCTGCAGCGACTACGGCAGACAAAAGCAGGGCGTTCCAACGGACGGCAGAGGCAGGCGCGAGGCGGTCCACAAGCGGGCCACCAACCATCATCGTGACCATCGCCGCTATCAATGGCAGCACCACGAAATCCATCATTCGGTGTCCCGCAGCAGCTGAGCCAGACTCGCAGCCTCCTGAGGATCGAGCCCGCTCACGAAACCGGCGAGCGCCGACGTCCGATCCGACGTCGCATCCAACAGCGAGTGCAGGCGCCGCGCAGTGAGCTCGGCCTCAGTGCTCGACGGGCTGTACACGTACGCACGTCCCCGTCGCTGACGTTCGACGAGGCCCTTGTGGCAGAGTCGACCGAGCACGGTGGCGATGCTTGTATATGCGAGAGCGGTCTGCATCTGTGCCATCACCTCGCTCGGCGACGCCGGCTGCTCCAGGCTCCATAGTGCCTGAAGTACATCACGTTCGAGTACTCCATCGGGTCGACGACTCATTGCCCACTGCTCCTGTTCCTTGCCTCGATAATTAGTTCCTATCTGAAAGCGGATCTCGTGTCGCCGTCAGCACTTCAAGCTTGACGGCTCTCAAGCTGCTCAGCCCGAAGTTGACCCAGCCTGGCAGACTGTCACCCGCTACCCGCGGAGATGTTGTCCTCGCTGATGGTCGACGATCGAACGCTCTCGACTCCTCGCATATGGGCCGGCCGGCTGACTGACTTTCCGGTTGACTTCCGTGCGCCGAGCCGTTCAGCAGATACGCCTAACGATCGGGTACGGGTTGATTGCCCGCCCGCCGCCGGCGTAGATGCCGAAGTGCAGGTGGTTGGCGCTTGTATCGCCGGTGTGTCCGACGTAGCCGATGACCTCACCTTGGTTCACCGCTCGACTCTGTCCCTCCCAAGCGACCAGGTGGGCGTAGTAGTAATAGTTGCCGTCGCGACCTTTCAGGCCGACGGTGATGCCGCCGAGAGCGTTCGTCTTCATCGTGGCTGCGCCATCGATCACGGCGACGAGGGGGGTGCCTTGCGGACTCATCATGTCGACACCCTCGTGATG
>JBDSMK010000007.1:0-5846 GCA_039915905.1 Ilumatobacteraceae bacterium | reverse complement strand
GGTGACCATCCCGTTGACCACCCCGCACAACGCACCGACCAAGGTGCCGGCCAATAGAGCCAGCACCCAGTTCACGCCGTGCTGCAGCAGCATCCCGGTGGCCATGCTGGACAACACGTAGATCGAGCCGACACTGAGGTCGATCTCACCACAGATGATGACGAACGTCGCTCCAACGGCCATTATGCCGATCAGCGATGCCTGCTGACCGACGTTCAGCAGGTTGTCGCGCGAGTCGAAACCGTCCGTGCCCAGGACTCCGTAGACACACAATGCGAGTAGCGCCGTGATCACGCCGATCTCGCGCTGGTAGGTGACACGGTTGATAACCCGACGAGCCAACGACTCGTTGCCCTCCGGCTCAGGTGTCGGTGCAGCTAGTTCGACGAGCAACGGAGGCTCCTGTACTTGGGTCATGGGTGATCGGCCTCCGCTGGGTGATCGGCCTCCGCTGGTTGATCGGCCTCCGCTGGTAGATCCGCCGCCGTTGCGGTGTTGGTGGCCAATGCCATGACCACTTGCTCGGTGGCTGTTGCCGCATCCACCGTGCCAGCCACGCGCCCACCGGCCATCACGACGATGCGGTCGCAGATGCGTAGCAGTTCAGGGAGGTCGGACGAGGCCATCAGAATGGCAGCGCCGTCTGCTGCGGCATCGCTGAGACGGTCGTAGATCTCCGACTTGGCCCCGACGTCCACACCGCGTGTGGGTTCGTCGAGCAGCAGCAGCCGAGGGTTGCGCGCCATCCATCGGCTGAGGATCACCTTCTGCTGATTACCCCCGGAAAGTCCCGTGATCTTGCCTTTGGTGCTCCCACGCACGTTGTATTCGGCGAGGCGCTCGTTGGCAAGGCTGCGAAGCTTGCCGCGACGGACCACACCGAAGCGCGACGTGGTGTCGATGTCGAGAATGGTCGAGTTGGCGGCCACCGTCATGTCTGGGAAGACGCCCTGCGACCGCCGCTCAGCTGGAACGTACCCAATCCCACACCGCATCGCGTCGCGTGGCGAGCGGATTCTGATCCGTTCGTCACCGAGTACGACGTTGCCCGAGGACGTAGTCGCGCCGAACAGCGCCGAGACCACTTCGCTGCGACCCGAATCCGGCAGTCCGGCCACACCAACGATTTCGCCGGCACCAACGTAGAGCGAGACATCGGAGAATGCGGCGCTGGACAGGCCCTCGACTTCGAGCATCGGACCCCTGGCAACACGAGGCTCCTCGATGCGTTCAGCGAGCTCGCGTCCGACCATCGCCTCGACCAGCGTCTTCGAGCTGACCTCGGAGGTCACAAAAGTAGAGACGAGACGACCATCGCGAAGCACGTGGATGTCGTCGGACAACTCGAACACTTCGGGCATCCTGTGAGAAACGTAGATGATCGTCGTTCCCGCCTGACGCAACTGTTTGAGGAGCACGAACAACCGGTCGACCTCGTTGGCCGTCAGTGAAGTGGTCGGTTCGTCGAGAATCAAGACTCGACAGTCCCGTGCCAACGCTCGCACGATCAGTACGAGCTGCTGTTCAGCGACCGACAATCGGCCGGCCTTGCGCTGCGGATCGATGGCCGTGTCGATCCGCTGGAGCAACTCGTTGGTGATCTTGATCATCTTGCGTCGCGACGGAAGCACCCCCGGCTCCCGACCGAGGAGCACGTTCTCCGCCACCGTGCGATCCGCACATATCGCAATCTCCTGCGGCACCAGTGCCACGCCATGGTCGTGGAGAAGGGCATGTGGTGTGAACGTGGTGACGACCTTGCCGGCAACCGTGAGCAGGCCGCTGTCGGGCCGCTGCAACCCGGCCATTATCGTCATCAGTGTCGACTTGCCGGCCCCGTTCTCGCCTACCACCGCAGTGATCCGGCCGGCAGCAAACTCAAGGCTCACTTGGTCGAGCGCGACAACGCCAGGATATGCCTTACACAGCTCACCAGCGGTGATCGCTGGTGAGCTGTGTAGCGCTGACGTGCCGGAGGTCATCCCTCGGGAGTGACGGTCGCCGCATTGTCCTTGTTGACGAGCAGCGGCGGCATCAGCGTGGTCTTCGGGGGAGTTCCCTTGGTAACGAACGCTTGCAGCTGGCTGATCGCGGTGAACACTTGGCCGACGGGGTCCTGGCTGATCGAGAATGCGACCGTGCCGGACTGGATATCGGTGATCGTCTGCTTCAACGCGTCGGTTCCGATGACGACGACCTTGCCGGAGTTGCCCGACGTGTTGGCCCACTTGGCTGCACCGTTCACACTGCAGCAGTCGACCGACGCGATCGCGATCGCACCTGGGTTGGCCTGCATCGCGTTCTGAATGGCGTTGAACATCTGGCCTGGCTCGATGCCGGTGTTGATCGGGCCGACGAATTCAAGATCGGGGTTGGACGCCATTCCCGCCTTGAGGCCATCCATGCGGGCTTTCGACCAGCCGGCCGCGGTGTCCACAGACACCCCGATGACCTTGCCCTTCTTGCCGCTCAGCGTCTTCGCCAACAACTCGCCTTCGTACTTACCGAATGCCGTGTTGTCCTCGCCGATGAACGCCAGCTGCTTCGAGCTCGGTTGATCGGTGAATGCGGAGATGAACGGGATCCCGGCGTCGAACGCCGACTGGATCACCGGCTTGAGCGAGTCCACGTTGACAGCAGCAACGACGAGGCCATCGATCTTCTTCTGAGCGATCAGCGTCTGGATCAGTGACACCTGGTCCTGCGCCGCGCCGGTGGGCGGCCCTTGGAGCTCAGCGTCGACGCCGAGCTCCTTGACCGCCTTGTCGACGCCGGCCTTCTGCGCAGCCGTGTACGGGCTGGACAAATCGTTGGTGATGTAGACAAAGTTCAGCTTCTTGCCCGATTTCACATGGTCCTGGATGTATGACGCCAACTTGAACCCATCGAGGGCGTTCGACGCAGCAGCAGTGGTGGTGCTTCCTCCTGCGTCTGCGACCGTGGTGGGCGAGCCGGCTGCCGTGGTCGCAACGGTCGCAACGGTCGCGGCCGGCACGGTTGTAGCCGTCTTGTCGCTGCTGCAGGACACGAGCAGCATCGCTGCCGCACCCATCGCGACTACGAACGTATTTCGTCCTTTGTGCATTGTTCCCTCCGGGTAAATGGGACGCCTCCCCCGGAGAGCGCCAGTTGTACAGGGTTGATCGTAGACATGGGACCTGAATGTGTCAAGCATCAGAGCGATGCGCTGTATCGCTCCAAACTTCACCATAAGGGGCGACATTTGTCGGCCATGTCGCCCAGCGCTGGGCGGATGCCGTTCGGAGACGGCTCCTTCGGTCCTTGCAGAAGCGTTCGCGAGCACGTAAGGTCGCTGTAAGCCCGACAATGCTCTAGGAACATCCATGGACAACTCATCAACCGACGTGAAGATCGTTGTCGTCGGCAGCTACGGCGTTGGCATCTCTCTCACCGTCGACCGAGTGCCGGATGCAGGAGAGACAGTGATCGGGCAGACGTTCCGCACCGGCCACGGCGGCAAAGGATCCAATCAGGCCGTGGCCGCTGCCCGCCTCGGAGCCTCGGTCTCGCTGTGCACAGTCGTCGGCAATGACGCGTTCGGCGATGATGCGCGCACCCTGTGGGCCGCGGAGGGAGTCGACTTTCGTATGACCCGCACGATCGAGGGTTCCACGATGATCGGGATGATCCTCGTCGACAAAGCGGGCGAGAACCGCATCGCCATCGTCCCGGGAGTGCTCGACAAATTCACCGTCGATGCCCTTGATCCGCTGGCCGTCGCTCTCGTTGACGCCGACGTACTACTCGTCGGTCTGGAAATACCGATAGCCACAGCCTTCGGGGCACTGCGAATTGGACGCAAGGCTGGTGTCACGACAATCCTCAACCCGGCACCGGCGCCAGCGACGGCACTACCGGACGGGATGCTCGCTCTGGTCGATCATCTCATCCCCAACCGAACCGAGGCCGCTCGGCTCTCGGGACTGGCCCCCACAACAGATGCCGAGGTCTTGATCAACTCGGCTGTGTTCGCGGACGTCGAGACGGTGGTTCTAACCCTGGGCGCCGAGGGTGCGCTCGTACGCCGGAACCGAGAACTGACCCACCTCGAAGCAGCCTCCGTGCCGGTGGTCGACACCACTGGCGCAGGTGACTCGTTCAACGCTGCCTATGCCGTGATGCTCGCCCGCGGTACCGATCCGGTCGACGCGGCACGGTTCGCTGTCCGTGCTGCAGCCCGGTGCGTCACTCGCCATGAGGTCATTCCATCGCTGCCCTATGCCAGCGATCTCGATTGGAGTTTTACATGAAGCGCTCTGGCATCTTGAACGCCGAACTTGCTCGAGCGATTGCCTCTCTCGGCCACGGCGACGGCCTGCTCGTGGTCGACGCAGGATTTCCGATCCCGTCCGACGCATGGCGCATAGACCTTGCAGTTGCGCGCGACGTCCCCGACCTGACAACGGTGCTGTCGCTCGTAGCTGCTGAGATGATCGTCGAAGGTTTGGTCGTTGCCGAAGATGTCGCGACCCACAACCAGCCGCTCCAGCAGTGGTTGCGCTCGACCTGGCCCGACGTCGAACCGACGTTGATCGAGCATCGCGAGATGCTCGATCAAGGGGCGAAACGGGCCAAGGCCGTGGTGCGCACCGGCGCATTCGAACCGTGGGGCAATGTGCTGCTGATCAGCGGCGTCGACGTAGCAGCGTTCTTCTCCAGACCAGGCGTGGTCGTACCTGATTACTACCGCGACCGGATTGGCGGAAAGGCCGATGTCTGAAGCACTCAAGTCGTCCGCCGCCGACGAGATGAGCAGACAACTCGACCGTAACGCTCCGGAACCACTCCACGATCAGATTTCCTTGCTGATGCGCCAGAGAATCGTGTCCGGGCGCTGGCCGCCGCACATGCGTCTGCCCAGCGAACCTGATCTCGCAGAGATGCTGCAAGTCGCGAGAGGCACGATCCGCCGAGCAATCCGTACCCTGATCGACGACCGACTGTTGATCCAACATCAAGGCCGCGGCACGTTCGTCGAGTCTCCTCTGCTGGAGCAATCCTTCGCGCAGGAGATCATCTCCACGGCCGAGGCACTCGATCGTGCCGGGGTGCGCTACGAGACGACAGTGATCCGCCAAGGCCTGGCTGCCGCGGCCGAGAACGTCGCGGGCCACCTGCGCCTTCCGGACGCCCATGCCGAAGTGGTCTCCCTGAGACGCATCCGGTCAATCGACAACCTGCCGGTGTACGTGCTCGACAACTACGTAACAGCTGCACGTTGTCCCGGCCTCGAATCCGCGGACCTGACGTCCAGGCCATTGTTCACAGTGTTGGAGCAAGAGCATGGGCTCGTCGTCGACGGAGTGCAGCGCACGTTCCAGGCTCAGATCGCCACTCACGCGATCGCCACCTTGCTGCACGTCTCGGTCGGCAGCCCTGTGCTCTACCTCGAGCAGATCTCCTACGACGTCGACGCCAACCCGATCGAATATTCCGATGTTTGGATCCGCGGCGACAAGCTGCGGCTGTCGGCGTGGCTTCACCGGTGATCTGAGACCGAACTCCTCCAGCAGTCGAAGGGAACAACCCAAATGTACGTCGATCCCGATGTTAAGGCCGTCCTCGACGGTGCAGACCCATCAGCCAAGGACTTCTGTGATCTGACCCCCGAAGAAGCTCGCCGGGCGATGGACGACATGGTCACCGGAATGCTTGCGCCGGTTTACGTAGCCAGGGTCGAGGACCTCGTCATCCCGACTCCAGATCACAATGTCTCGGCGCGCCTGTACTGCGCCGACCCGTCAAACCCTGGGGCACTCGTCGTGTACATGCATGGGGGTGGCTGGGAGATCGGGTCGATAGAGAACACCGATCGACCGGTGCGT
>JBDSMK010000462.1:0-2963 GCA_039915905.1 Ilumatobacteraceae bacterium | reverse complement strand
TGCACGGCGGCGGTCCGCAGATCAGCTCGTTGATGACCCGTCTCGGCAAGGTGACCGAGTTTCGCAACGGATTGCGGGTCACCGACCACGAGACGGTCGGCATCGTCCGGATGGTGCTTGTTGGGCAGGTCAACCCGCAACTCGTCTCCGCTATAAACGTCCACGGCGCGCTTGCGGTAGGAGTGTCGGGCGAGGATGGCGGTCTCATCCGGGCGACCCCCCATGACCCGGAACTGGGATTCGTAGGTGATGTCGACGCCGTGAACCCAACGATCCTCAACGGTCTGTTGGATGACGGCTTCATTCCAGTGGTCGCGACCATCGGCACCGATATCTCTGGACAGGCCTACAACATCAATGCCGACACTGTCGCCGGGGCAATCGCTGAGGCGCTCGGAGCCGAGAAGCTGGTGTACCTCACCGACATCGACGGGTTACGCCGGGTGGTCGACGACCCGGCCAGCCTGATTCGTCAGACCACGCCCGACGAGCTCGAGGCACTGATGGCCGAGGGTGTCATCGCCGGCGGGATGATTCCCAAGACCGAAAGCTGTGTGCATGCGGTTCGCCATGGCGTGCGGCGGGCCCACATCCTCGACGGCCGGATCCCGCACGTGTTGTTGCTCGAGATATTCACCGACGAGGGAATAGGAACGATGATCAGATGACAGCAACCAAGGAATCCTCCGCGAGTCCGTTCATCCCGGTGTTCGCACCAGCTACCACCACCTTTGTGCGCGGCAGCGGCACTGAGTTGTGGGACGACAGCGGCAAGCGTTACCTCGACTTCCTGGGGGGTTTGGCCGTCATCTCGCTCGGCCACTGCCATCCGGCGGTGACCGCTGCGCTGACCGCCCAGGCGCAGAAGTTGTGGCACGTAAGCAACCTGTTCGCCAACGAGGTAGCCGTCGACGCGGCCTATCAGCTGACGGGTCTGATCGAGGAGCAGACCGGTGCAGACGGTCAGGTGTTCTTCTGTAACAGCGGCGCCGAAGCCAACGAGGCTGCGCTGAAGCTGGCCCGCAAGTTCGGCGGCCGCGGCCGTCATACCGTGGTGAGCGCCTACGGCAGCTTTCACGGGCGAACGTTGGCGACGCTCGCGGCCACCGGTCAGCCTGCCAAGCACGAACCGTTCCATCCCATGCCAGACGGCTTTCGTCACGTCGTGTTCAACGACATCGACGCTCTTGCGGCAAGCGTCGACCCTGCGGTGTCGGCTGTGCTGTTGGAGCCGGTGCAGGGCGAAGGTGGCGTGATACCGGCCGATCCGCAGTACTTGCGTGACGTCCGCGCGCTGTGTGACGAGCGAGGCCTGCTTCTGATCATCGACGAAGTGCAGACAGGGTTCGGGCGCACAGGAGAGTGGTTCGGGTTCCAGCACTCCGGGATCGTGCCCGACGTTTTCACGATGGCCAAGGGCATCGGCAATGGCTTCCCAGTAGGAGCGGTGTGGGCCAAACGAGAGGTGGCTTCGGTGTTCCAGCCGGGCGATCACGGCAGCACGTTCAGCGGAACAGCGTTGGCCACCTCTGTTGTGCGGGCGGTGATCGCCGAGATGCGCAGCATCGACGCGCCGCGCCTCGCCGCCGAGCAGGGCGCTTATCTCACTGCCCGGCTCCTCGAACTGCCTGGTGTGGCAAGCGTTCGAGGCACCGGGCTGTTGATTGCCGCTGAACTGGCCGATGGACGCGACGCCAAGGCCGCCTATGCCGCGCTGATGGAGTTGGGCCTTGTAACGAATGCTGTGACCGCCACCGCCTTGCGTCTTGCGCCGCCGCTCACCGTGTCCACTGCCGAGATCGACGAGGCGGTCGCGATGATCGCCACGGTTGTGCAGTGACCGAATCGCAGACACCGCGTCATCTGCTGACCATTGCCGATCTGTCGGCAATGGACGTCGGCGTAATTTTGGACCTGGCCCAACGCGACCACCTCGAATCGGTGCTGCGCGGCTCGGGTGTTGCTCTGATCTTCGAGAAGCCGTCGAATCGCACTAGGCAGTCGATGGAGGTCGCGGTGTTCCAACTGGGTGGCCACCCGGTGTACACCCGTGGTGAGGAGGTCGGCTTCGATGTGCGTGAGCCGGTGGAGGATGTCACCAGGGTGATGGCCGGATACCACGCGATGCTTGCGGCGCGCGTGTTCGAACACGCAGTCGTTGAGCGGATGGCTGCGGTCAGCGCCGTCCCGGTGGTCAACATGCTCAGCGAGACAGCGCACCCATTGCAGGCCCTGGCCGATGTGTTGACGATGCAGCAGATGCACGGTCCGCTGCGCAGCAAAACCGTTGCCTTCGTCGGCGACTACAACAACGTGGCCCGATCGCTCGCCGAAGCATGCGTGTTGCTCGGCGCTGAGCTGTCGCTAGGTTGCCCGCTTGGCTTCGACGCCAGCGCAGCCGAGCTGGAGCGCTTGAACTTGCTCGGTGCCGGGCGGGTGCGCCAGACCAGCCGTGGCATCGATGCGGTGCGCGGTGCGATCGCGGTGCACACCGATACATGGACGTCGATGGGTCATGAGTCGGAGAAGGCCGCACGCCGGAGAGCGTTCGACGGCTTCGGCGTGGACCACTCGATGATGGCTGCGGCTGCGGCGGGTGCCGGCTTCTACCACTGCCTTCCTGCGTATCGCGGCTTCGAGGTCACCGCCGACGTCATCGACGGCCCCAACAGTCACGTAATCGCCCAAGCCCACAACCGGCTTCACGCAGCTCGTGGAGCACTCGCCTTCCTGATGGGAGTCCGCTGATGGCATCGAAGGTCCAACGTCAGCAGGCGATCAGCAAGTTGATCGCCCGGCATCCAGTGACCAACCAGCCACAACTCGTCGATCTGCTTGCCGAGGAGGGCATAGGTGCCACCCAGGCGACCGTGTCGCGCGATCTCGAGGATCTTGGCGCGGTGAAGGTGCGGGTACCTGGCGGCGAGACGGTGTATGCGATCCCCGAGTACGAGCCCGCCCGA
>JBDSMK010000459.1:0-7554 GCA_039915905.1 Ilumatobacteraceae bacterium | reverse complement strand
GCGCACCTGTCGACGTAGATCGTGTGCTCATCAGCCACGCCCACGAGGATCATGTTGCCGGAATCACCGCGGTGCGCGCCCCGCTTGTCGGAGTCCATCACGACGACCTCGTCGGCGTCCGGTCGCTGGACGGGTTGATGACCGTCTACGGCATCGGCGACCGTCCCGACGGGCAGCGCCACGCTGAGGAGTGGCGCGCCACAGTTGCCGCCGAGTTCCACTTCCGCGGTGTGCCGTCGGCCACCGGATTCGGCGACGGCGACGTGTTCGATCTTGGTGGCGTATCGGTCACGGTGATGCACTTGCCCGGCCACACCCGCGGCCACAGTGCATTCATCATCGAGCCCGATGGCGTGGCCTTCGTGGGCGACATCGATCTCTCCAGCTTCGGCCCCTACTACGGCGACCACTGGAGCGACCTCGACGACTTCGTCGATTCCATCGCCCGGGTGCGAGATCTGGACGCCGCCCACTACGTCACGTTCCATCACAAGGGTGTTGTCACCGGCAGGGCCGAGTTCGTCCGCCAACTCGATGCATTTGCTGCTGTGATAGGTCGGCGCGACGAACGCCTGCTCGAACTGCTCAGTGAGCGTCCGATGTCGCTGGCGGCGTTGGTCGACGAGGGATTGATCTACCGGCCGGGCGGCCGTCCGCCGATGTTCGGTGATGCGGTGGAGCAACGGTCGATAGAGATGCATCTCGGTCGCTTGGTGCGAGACGGAGCCGTCGGCTCCTGCGGCGACGGGACCTACCTCGCCTCGTAGGCTGCGACAGTGAGCAGCACGCGAGCGCCGGTTGCATCCGCGATGCAACGGGCCCTTGCATCACTGGCCGCCGGCATCGTCGTGGGGGTGGTGGCGGCGTTCTTCTCTCCCTGGCAGCTCGTTGTGCTGCTCGGTTTCGCCGGCGCGGCGATCGTGTTCCTGGTGTGGGTCTGGACTTCCATCAGCGGACTGGATGCACAGCAGACGCGCGCCGTGGCCACCCGGGAAGACGATTCGCGTTTGGCTGCCTCGGTGGCGATCATCGGGGCCTGCGTCGCCAGTCTCGGCGGAGTGCTGCTGGGTCTGGTCAAGTCGAACCACACGACACCCACCTACGAGGTGCTGCTCACCGTGTCATCCGTTGTAGCGGTGGTGTTGGCATGGGTCATCGTGCATACCGTGTTCGTCTTGCACTACGCGCATCTCTACTACCGGGGAGACGAGCCGGCGACCGGGATCGACTTCAATGAACCTGAGTATCAGCCGGACTACCGCGACTTCACCTACTTCGGGTTCACCATTGGGATGACGTTCCAGGTGAGCGACACGAACATCTCCAGTCGAGAGATCCGTCGCGCGGTGACTCGTCACGCGATGATCTCGTACCTGTTCGGCACGGCGATCGTCGGCTTCACGATCAATGTGATGGCTGGGTTCATTCGTTGAATCCGAAGAAACCGAACGTGGACACTGTCACCCGATCCACCGGTGTTTCGTCGTTTCCGTCGACTCGTTCGTTCAAACCCCGGCGGCGGTCACTTACCGCGGCGCGCGCCCGGGCCTACTCGGCTGCGTGGGATCGCTGGGGCGTTGCCGTGGACGGACCGCAGTTGTCGTTGGCGGAACTGTTCGGCACGCACGGGATATTCGTGCTCGACATCGGCTTCGGGACCGGCGACGCCCTGCTGGACGTGGCCCGCGCCCGGCCCGCCGAGCAGACGATCGGGGTAGAGGTCCACACCCCGGGCCTCGCGGCCGTTCTCGAGGCCGTGGTTGCCGAAGGCCTGGCCAATGTCCGTGTGGTGGATGGCGACGTGCTGGACTTCCTCGGCCGGCTCCCGCACGGCTCGCTCGACGAGGTCCGGATCTGGTTTCCCGATCCGTGGCCGAAGCAGCGTCAGCAACATCGGCGCTTGGTGCGCCCCGAGGTGGTGGCCGAGCTGGTGGACCGGCTACACGTCGGTGGCGCCCTGCGATTGGCCACCGACGTGTCCGACTACGCCGGCCGGATGCAGCACGTCTGTGCCGGCGAGCCGCGCCTCACGGGTGGTGTGGTGCCGCGCCCGTCGTGGCGCCCGCTGACTCGGTTCGAGACCCGTGGAGCGGCAGCCGGCCACACCATCGTCGACATGCTCTACACCGTCGGCGAGTGTTGAGCTCTACCCAGCGGTGTCATTCACGTTGGAATCAGCCATACCCATGAACACACACGCCATCAGACCCATCATTATTGGGGAAACGTCCGGATCCTTTTCCATTTCATGGTCTTCCATGACCATTGAGGCAGCCATGAACTCGCGGAGGTTGCCATTGGCGAACAAAGCCGCAAGGCATTCCTGGACGGCCGGAGTCATATCTGCGTCATCAGCCATCGAGTCGACCATCGTCTGGCCAAGATCGAGTCCGCAGGCGATGTAGCTGTCGTATAGGTCGTAGCCGTCTGCCTTGCTCAAGCCTGCTTTGGAGAACTGAAGGCTGTTCTCGCTGGTAGCCAGCGCCTCCGGTGTTATTCCGGCCGTCTGGAATCGCTTGACCGTCACGATTTCCACCGTTTTGTTCGCCAAGCATTGCCGCTGCTCGTCGGTGAACGTCGACCCGAAGGAGTCCTCGTCAGCTGTCGAGGCGGCGATCAGGGCGTCTACATATGCTTGCGCGTTGCCGTGAACAGCGGTTTCTACGACAGCAGTGCTACTCGTAACTCCAGCGATGGTTTCGGTGGAAGACGGTGAGGACTCGCTGACCGACGTGGTTGATGCGGTCGTGGTGCTGTCGTCCTGGACTCTTACAGCGGTGCTGCCACCGCAGCTCGCAAGAACTATTAGAGCTGAGAGGGCGCAAACCGCGCCGAATGATCTGAAGCGTCGCAATTTATCCTGTCCTAACCTTGAGGACAGGCGAGTCTATCTGTATTAATCAATATTGACTGATTCGACGAAGCCCTCTCTCAAGGCCCGCATCGTTGCACCTGCGCGATTGGTGACTTGGAATTTTACGTAAATGTGCTCGACGTGATTGCCTACGGTCTTCTGGCTGATCCCTAGCGATCTGGCGATCGTCTTGTTCGGGAAGCCCTGTATTAGGAGGCGCAGCACGTCCGCCTCGCGTGTGGTGAGACCTGCTGGACCTCCGCCACGCGCCCGCCCACCGGAATGACCGGCGACTGCGAGCACCGCATCAGTGGCTACCGCATCCAGCCTGCCCTCGGCGGCCTCGCGGCGCAGCTCGCGAGCCGCATCCAGGGGCGTCAGCGCATCGCGGTAGGGCCGCCATTGGAGCATCGCGTGGTACGCGTCGGCCGCCGCGAGTAGCCGGGCCGGCATCGACAGCGTCGCACCAGTGACGTGGCGGTAGTAGCCGCTGCCGTCCATCCGTTCATGGTGCGCGGCTGCGAGCAGCCCGATCCGGCGTAGCGGTTCAGGCCGAGCGAATATCCGCTCGACGTAGTAGGCATGCATCCGCATCCGTTCGTGATCGCTGCTTGACAGCGGCCCACGCTTGTCCCACACCGCGCCTGGCACTCCGAAACGGCCCACGTCGTGGACCAGTGCAGCACGACGCAGCAGCTGAGCGTCCGCTGGCGGAACGTTGAGCAACGGAGCGGCTCGGGTAACCAGATCAGCTGTGCCGCGACTGTGTCCGACGAAGTAGGGGCAACGCAGGTCGCAGAAGTCACCGATTGCTTCCAGCGCATCGTCGAGCTCGTCGTCACTCAGATTCGGGCGCTCGATCGGCTGCGAGTCGAGCGTTTCGTCCATCGTGTGCACATCGAGGCCGTCGAACAGCGCTTGCGGATCGGAGTCGAACGCGGCGCAGACCTTCGGGTCGAAGTGCGTCCCGCGCCGAGACTGAACCATGTCGATCGTCGCGCTGATTCCGGCAGTTCGGTGGAAGACCTCGCAGGCCTCGGCCATTTGCGAGATGCGGGCCGACAGCGAAACATGCTCACCGGCCAGATCGGACGGCACGCCACGACCATCCCATCGCGCGTACGACTGCTCGACACCTGCGCGCACATCGTGGCCCAGCCCCAGCCGTTCTGCCAGCACGCCGGCCGCCGAGCAGTGGTTTGCCATCTGCTCGACGACGCTCCTGCCACCGTGGGCCACCATCGCCACGACGTTGCGCACCTTGTCGAGCCCGATGGCACCAGCGCTTGCTCGTCTGAGCATGAACAGCATCGCGGGAAACCCGGCGAGGTCTACCTCGATTGCGTTGGCCCGGAAGTCGATGTCGTCGCCGAACAAGGCGGCAGACTCGTTGCCGTAAACCGGGCAGCCGACGTAGGCGAGGATGCTGACGTCGTAGAGCGTGGCGAGCTCCTGCAGCCCCAAGCCCAACCGCTGGCCGATACGCATGCTGATTCTCGCGGCACGGAGCATGTGCTCGGAAGGTTGACCAAGACCGAGGTCGGTCGCGAGCGATAGCGAAGCCAGCAATTCGTTCAACCGAACGCCTGAATCGGCCATCCCCGGATCCTACGACGCCCGCCCGGGCGGGTCGGGCGAGGTGGGGGCGAGGTGGGGCGAACGCCTCATTACAAGCCGAAGGAATGTTCGTACGTTGTCATCAGAGCCCTACCTGCTCGACCAACAAGGAGAACACGACATGCTCAAGTACCCGACAACCGCAGAGGCCGTCTCGTGAGCCGCGCCGCGATCAGCCTCACTACCGGACTCGAGGATTCGGAGAAGGTGACCATTGCCCTGCTAGTCGCCGTTGGTGCCGCCGAGGCGGGCCGTGGGACGTTGATGTTCCTCACCAAGGAAGCCGTCCGGCTGGCCACGGCCGGCTTCGCGGCTGGAGTGGCCTGCGACGGCTGCCCATCGATCCCGGACCTGATGGCCCGTTATGCGGCCGCTGGGGGCGAGCTTCTGGTGTGCCCGATCTGCTTCAACGCCCGCCGGCTCGACGCCGGCATGCTTGTCGGCAACGCCCGGATCGGCGGCACCGTGCCGCTGTGGGAGTGGATCGGCGACGGGGCCACCACGTTCAGCTACTGACCTACGCTCTTGGCATGTGTCGAAACATCACCACATTGCGCGGGTTGGAACCGGGCGCCACCATGTTGGAGATCGAGGCCGCCGCCCGCCAGTACGTCCGCAAGGTCAGCGGGGTGCAGGCGCCGTCGGCCGTGACTTCGGCAGCGTTCGATCGGGCCGTGCTGTCGGTCACTCAGGCCACCATCAGGCTGCTCGACGAACTTCCAGCGCGGCGCATGCCGCCGCCAACCCTGCCTCCGTTGCGCCGCAAGGCTCTCGTCGGCCAGCAGCCGTCTGCTGTTTAGTCCGGCTGTTTAGTCCGGCTGTTTGGCCCGGCTGGTTAGTTCTCTGCGGAAGACCCGACTGGTTCGTTGCCGGGTTCGCACGCTGCCGGTGTGACCTCCACCTCCACGACCCCGTCGAGCTCCCGCACCGCGAACGTCGGCTGGCACTGCTCCTTCACTGCCTCCCAGCCAGTGCCGAGCTGAAACGCCCACTGGTGGCCCGGGCACACGAGCTTGCCGTTGAGCACCACGCCCTTGGAGAGCGCGCGGCCCTTGTGGATGCAGCGGTCACGGAACGCATAGAACTGCCCGCCGTGCGCGAGTACCACGATCGGCTCAACTCCGCCGACTTCCACAACAACCTTCCGGGCCTTCGCAATGGCGGCCGCATCGCCGACAACGAACCATGTCATGCGGTGTCGTCCTTGGCCAGCCACACCTGCTTGAGCTTGTCGTACACCCGGCCGGTTGCGCCGAGCTCCACCTGATCCGGGTCCCAGGTGACTGTGAGGTCTCCTCTCACGTAGGTCTGGCATGCCAATCGGTAGCCCTCGCCCAACAGCTCTGCTAGCCGATCCCGTTCGCGCTTGCGTGGGGGGTCGAGATTCTCCGCACCGGAATCGACGCGAACGCGGTCAGTACCGCAGTTGCCGCTAGCGCACTTGAACGGGATGCCGCATGAGTTGCGGATCGCGACGCGGAGCAGGTTGACCTCGTCACCGTCGGGAAAGTGGACTTCTCGGCCGCTGGTCGAGAAGCGAATCGTGGGCATTGGTCGGTTCCGGTGCCAGTTGCGGACCGGTCAGGCCAGCGCGGGTTCGATCGGCGAAGACGGATCGACCACCTCGGGCGGGAGGACGTACGTGTCGTACAGCGCCTTGGTGTACGCGAACCGGGCGTCGGCCCCATGGCGTACCAACTGCAGGCTGCGCTCTTGGAGTTCGGGCGTGTCGGCGTACTGCAGCACTATCTGGTAACCGCGTTCGCCGTGAATCTCGTCGGAAGTGATGTGCAGGTCGAAGAACTCGACTTCTTCCTCGGCGAAGCCGTACTTCTCGAGCAGCACCGGATATTGCTTGCTATATATCGACGGCACCTGCGACTCCAAGCCGACCACCAGCGCAGCGGCGGCGACAGCAAAGTGTTCGCGAATCGCGGTGGCGTAGCACCAGCCCTGCAGGCCGCGGGTCACCGCGGTGGCGTTGTCTATGTCCATCACACGTTCGCGAGTAGTTCCGCAGGCCTCGGCGAAGCGGATCAGCAGATCGGTGTGACGGATATCGGAGAGTTCCTCCTCGTACATGTTCTGCAGCAGGAAGTCTTTGGCTTCTGTGGCAGAGTCTGGCGCGTTGGAGTAGATGTAACCGAGGTAGTCGGCGAACGGCCCGACGTAGTGGTAGTGGTTCTCCGCCCAACGGGCGAAGTGATGGCGCTCGAGTTCGCCGTTGGCCCACGCCTGGGAGAACGAGGCGTTCTTGGCCTCGCGACCCTTCATGGCATGCTCGAGTGCGTTGCGGAAGTCCGGGGGAGATAGCAGCTCGGCCATGTGACAACCCTTTCGAAGAGAGTCCGGTAGCTCCGGACGAAGTATATTGTATACGCAGTGAATGAAGGGCGCAAGCGGTGATGAGCGAGAAATCGGTTGACGACGTGCAGCCTTCCCATGAGCTGACAGTGATGGCCGAGCAGTGCACGGCACGAGGTCTGAACGGGGTGGTCTGTGCAGCCGCTCCACTCGCAGCCGAAGCAGGCATCGCGGCGCTGCGCGACGGCGGCAACGCCTACGACGCGGCTGTTGCCGCAGCGCTGGTGGAAACCGTTCTGCTGCCGTCAAAGTGTGGGTTCGGCGGCGACCTGATTGCGATTCGCGTCGCCGCCGCCGGCGACGTTCCCGACGCCTTGCTAGCCATCGGCGGCGCCGCTGGCGGCCTTGCCGCGGTCGCCTCCGGTGGACACTGGCGCGACGTGGGACCGACTTCGGTAGGGCCCCCTGCCGCAGCGCACGGCTACGCCAAGCTGGCGGCTCTCGGGGTGCTCGGACGTGACCGGCTCGTCGCCCCGGCCATCGCCTTGGCCCGAGACGGCTTTGCATGGGCAGCGGTGAGCGCCGCCCTTGCCGGTCAGGCCGCAGCACTAGTGGCGGAGATGAATCCCGACGGATGTGTCTACTACCCGGACGGAAAGCCGTTCGCGGCGGGTCAGGTGGTGCGCCTGCCCGGCCTCGCGGCGGTGCTCGAGGAGTTCGCCGTGCTCGGCGAAGATTTGCTGACAGGCCCGGTGGGCGCCGCGATCGTACGCGCCGTC
>JBDSMK010000423.1:0-2726 GCA_039915905.1 Ilumatobacteraceae bacterium | reverse complement strand
GGTATCAACGCCGGCGAGGTGGAGGCCGTCCACAAGATCACCACGGAGAACGTCTACCGCCAACAACTCGTCGAGGTCCAGGGCCAGACAGACATCGTCACGATGGGCATCCCGTTCATCTGCCCGTACAACGTCAACTCGATCATGAACCCGATCCTGGTGATGTGCATGGGTCTCGGCTATCTGTTCAACCTGTACCGCGGCAAGCCGTTGGTGCGCGAGGGCGGCGTAGTGATCCTTACCCACCCGACTCCGTGGGACTTCCATCCGGTGCACCATCCGAGTTACATCGACTTCTTCGAGCAGGTGCTGACGGAAACCACCGACCCACATGTGATGAGCAAGAAGTACGAGCAGCGCTTCGCCGAGGACGAGTGGTACAAGCACCTGTACCGCACCAGCTACGCATACCACGGCGTACACCCGTTCTACATGTGGTACTGGGGCAGTCACGGGATGCAGCACTGCAGCAAGGTGATCATCGTCGGTGGCAACGTGAAGGCCGTCCGACGACTGGGTTTCACGCCAGCCTCTACGCTCGATGATGCGTTCGAGATCGCCAGCGACGTCGTCGGCACGACACCCACGATCACCCACTTCCATACGCCTCCGATCATGGTCTGTGACGTGAAGTGAGCCGCGACGACACGCCGGGAGCGGTGACGCTGAGCCGCCTTCGCCGTGCCGCGCGACTTGCCGGCTCGGCCGAGCGGGTGGTCGCGAAGATCACCAAACCGGTACGCGGCATGGGCTTTCCGTACCGCGCCCCGAACGTGCCGCGAGGGGTGGAGGTACCCCAGGAGCCGGGCACGCTCGGCGCCGATTACGACACCGGATGGGCCCGCAAGCTCCCGGCGCGCTACGCGCGCACGCTGATCACCGAGGGCCCGTTGCGGTTGGGTGTGAAGCTGTTGGCCCAACCCGAAGTGGTCGGCCTCGATCGTTTGGAGGATCTGCGCCGCCGCGACGATCCCCCGGCGGTGATCTTCGCCCCTAACCACCACAGCCACGTCGACACTCCGCTGATGGTCACGGTGGTGCCAGAACCGTGGCGTAGCAAGCTGGTAGTTGCTGCGGCCGCCGACTACTTCTTCGACACGAGGTTGAAGGCCACTGCCGCGGCGCTGGCGCTGAACGCCTACCCGATCGATAGGGAGGTGACCGGGCGCAAGTCGAGCGACAAGATTCGCCGGCTGATCGCGGACGGCTGGAGCTTGGTTATCTACCCGGAGGGTGGGCGCTCCCCCGACGGCTGGGGCCAAGATTTCAAGGGTGGAGCGGCGTACCTCTCGGCGCGCACCGACGCCCCAGTGGTGCCGGTGTTCATCGATGGCACGGGGGCGATCTTCGGCAAGGGGATGAAGCGCCCCAAGCCGGGCAAGTCGAAGGTCGTTTTCGGCGCCCCGTTGTTCCCCGTGGAGGGCGAGTCGACCAGGCGGTTCAACGCGCGCATCGAAGCCGCTGTAACTGCCCTCGGCGACGAGGCGATCACCGACTACTGGACTTCGCGGCGTCGCGCCGCGGCCGGAACGAACCCAAAGTTGACTGGCCCGGTGTACACCGGCTGGCGACGGCAGTGGGCGGTAACCGAACAGCGCAAGTTGGGCAAGGCAGGCCTGCGACGCCGTCAGCGGCGGCGCTGGCCGGATCTTGGCTGAACCTGCCAGCGCTACCGGCTCACGCAACGAGCCGACCCGGGTGCTGCTACTAGCTTGGCGAGATGGCCAACGAGCAGATGCGCGAGATGTGGACAGAAGACAGCGGGCCGCACTGGATCGCCAACTATCGGCTGTTCGACACGATGCTGCAGCCGTTTTGCGACGCGCTGATCGAGGCGTTGACGGTGCAGCCCGGTGGCCAGGTGCTCGACGTAGGCTGCGGTCCCGGCACGCTCACTGCTGCCGTAACGAAGCTCGGCCTACAAGTGGTCGGCGCCGACATCTCGTCGTCGATGGTTGCCGGTGCTAGAGCTCGCTTTCCGGGGCTGACGTTCGAAGTGGCCGACGCTCAAACCGATGACCTCGGCGGGCCCTACGACGCGGTCGTCTCGCGCTTCGGCGTGATGTTCTTCGAAGATCCGGTAGCGGCGTTTCGCAACATCGCCCGCTTCACGGCGGACGGTGGAACGTTGCTGTTCGTCTGCTGGCGCGGCGTGTCCGAGAACCCGATCTTCACCAGCGGCGCGAGGGCGTTGCGAGCGGCACTGCCCGAACCGCCTCCGCCTGCGGATCCGCTGGCACCCGGACCGACAGCGTTTGCCGACGACGCGCGGTTGCGCGCCATTCTGATCGACGCAGGTTGGACGGCGGTGGAGATCGAGCCGTTGGATGCGACGTGCCACTTCGCCGTCGATGGCAGTGACGGCGTGGAGGAACGAATCATGCAACTGCGCTCGTCGGAGAGCGGCAGGATGTTACTTGCCCAAGTTGCGCCGGCAGATCAGCCTGCTGCGTGGGAGGCAGCACGCGCCGAGTTGCGCACTCATCTGGTGGACGGCGAGCTTCAACTCC
Organism: Ilumatobacteraceae bacterium; assembly: GCA_039915905.1. Lineage (GTDB taxonomy): Bacteria > Actinomycetota > Acidimicrobiia > Acidimicrobiales > Ilumatobacteraceae > JAODBQ01. The sequence goes on along the minus strand of JBDSMK010000423.1, from coordinate 216 downwards.
CCGGTGCCGCTTGGTTGGTCCGCGCCCGTCGCTGAAACCCACGCTCCCGGAAGCGGGATGAACGCCCGCATCTCGTGGTCCGGTGATGGTGCGTTGTGGACCGAGACTCAGGGCATCAACTGAACCAATTCTCTCCCGGACGTGGGCACCGCGAATCGTCTCAGCTGCGATCTGCGGTGCCCGCGTGGCTGGGGAGCCACGCCCGACGGTATCGGC
>JBDSMK010000409.1:0-7744 GCA_039915905.1 Ilumatobacteraceae bacterium | reverse complement strand
GAGAACGCCGCGTTCATCGGAGATCGGACTCAGGGTGAGATCGCATATGTATGGCAGCCCGTCGGCGCGGCGCCATACGACCTCGCGGCTGGCGCCGATTCCGGCGTGGAGCACGTCGTCAAACCATGTCGCGGCGGCCGGATCGACCGGCTCAGCGAGCAACGTATCGGCACTGCGACCGACCACGGCACGCGACTGCAACCCGGTGGCGGCTTCGAACGCTGCGTTGACGTAGACGATCCTCCGGCTGCCCAGCTGATCGGTAGCGCTACCAGTGACGACGATCGCATCGTGGGCGGTGTCGAGCGCAGCGAGCAGCAACCGTGAGCGAGGCGAACCGTATCCGGGAAGCGCGTCGGCGCGATGATCGATGGTGCGAGCGCCGGCTGCCGGCGGTGGCGGCAGCCCACACCATGGCTGGCCCAGGCTGGCGATCAACTTGTCAATCGGCTGCGGTACGCCGAAGTAGAAGCCCTGTGCCTCGTCTGCGCCGAGACGGATCAACGTGTCCGCCTGAAGGGTGTCCTCCACCCCTTCGGCAGTGACACGCAGACCCAGTGCATGGGAGAGGCCGATAACCGCCTCCACGATCGCCTCATCGGTAAGGGAACCACCGATGCCAGCAACGAAACTGCGGTCGATCTTTACCGCGGTCACGGGCAAGCTGCGGAGATACGACAGCGACGAGTAGCCGGTGCCGAAATCGTCGAGGGCAATCTCGATGCCGAGTCGGCGAAACTCCGTAAGAGCCTCGACTGCCGTCGACAAGTCGGCAAGCAGCGTCGACTCGGTGACCTCGAAGCCTATGTCTCGCGGCTCGATGATTCCGCTGTGCAGCGCGTCCGCGACCTGTCGGCAGAGCACGTCGGCGTCGGCCAACTGAGGGGCGGCAAGGTTCATCCACACCCGCAATCGCGGCGCCCCGCGCCGCCGGATCTCAGCGATCACCTCGAGCACCTCGCTGAACAGCCGGTAGCCGATATCCACCATCATTCCGGCCGTCTCAGCGATCGACAAGAACTCATCGGGCAGCAGCAGCCCATCCGTCGGGTGTTCCCAACGCAGCAAAGCCTCCAACCCGACCACCGAACCGTCGCCGAGGTTGACGATCGGATGGAAGTAGATCCGTAGTTGGTCGGCGGCAATTCCCAGGCGCAACTCCGCCTCGATCCGCTCGTGGCGCGCCGATTCCAATCCCAGAGCAGGCTCGTACTCCACTACCTGACCTGTTGCCGACTGCTTCGCCGCCCGGCATGCCAGGAAGGCGTGTTCGAGCATCTCCGCTCCAGACGCCGAGTCGCACGCAAACCCGGCTACAGCGTCGACGTTGATGCTCAGCGCTCCGACGATCACGGGTCGGCGGATCACGGCCGTCAGCATCTCGGCTTGTTGCCGGGTGACGGTCGAGTCGGCGCCTGTCAGCAGGATCGTCAGCGTGGAGCCTGCTGCCGAGATCAACGATTGCGGCGTGACCGCTTCCAGCACCCGGCGCACGATTTCGGCCAGCACCTCGTCGCCGACGCCCTGTCCCCATTGAAGGTTGATCTGGCGGAAACGGATCAGGTCGATGTGGATCACCCCGGCGGCTGCTTGGCGCCCATGGTCGAGATGTTGGAGCTCGTCCAGTTGTCGCAGCAACCTGGCGCGTGATCCCAAACGAGCGGAACCGTGTTGCAGGGGAAGGTGGAGGTTTTCGGCTGAATCAGGCATGGCGCTATCCGCGCGTATGTCGACGGAGAACACGGCGGTACGTCAAAGGCTATGCCGCTAAACGGCCGAGGGGCTACCGAGGGCGGTTGTGGGATGGTCGCGCCGAGGTGCTGAAGAAGTGGCTGACGAGGAGGCTGACGAGGAGGCTGACGAGGCGCTGCTGGGCTCCAGGCCGTAGTCTTGCTGGCCGTGCCTGAATTCCAGACCAGCCCCGGGATGCGCGACATCCTTGCGCCGGAGTCGGACCGTTGGCGCGGCTTCCAGCAGGTCTTCGCCGATGTGGTCGGTGCAGCCGGGTACCGACAGGTGATCCCCCCACTGCTCGAGGATCTCGCCGTGTTCCAGCGCGTCGGCGACGCCACAGACGTGGTGACCAAGGAGATGTACGACTTCGTCGACAAGGGCAACCGTCACATTGCGCTACGCCCAGAGCAGACCGCCAGCGTCTGCCGGGCCTTCGTGCAACACCGTCCGACAACACCATGGAAGGTCTGGTACGGCGGGCCGAACTTCCGCTACGAGAAGCCGCAGCGGGGGCGTTACCGGCAGTTCGACCAGGTTGGGATCGAGGTGCTGGGAGCAGACGATCCGTACCTCGACGCCGAAGTGATCGCTCTCGGATGGGAGTTCTACCTGCGCCTCGGTCTGTGCCGGGTCAATCTGCTGCTCAACTCCCTCGGCGAGCCCGACGACCGGGCCAGGTACGTCGCCGCGTTGCACGCCCACTTCACTGCCAACGTAGATGCGCTGAGCGTCGGCAGTCGTGAAACGTTGCTGAAGAACCCGCTGCGGGTGCTGGATTCGAAGCGCCCTGAGGACGCCGATGTGCTGGCCGCGGCGCCACGCATCGCCGAGTTCTACTCCGACTCTGCCGGGGCCCACTTCGAGGCGGTGCAGACCGGGCTACGAGCGCTAGACATTCCGTTCGTCATCGACCCCAAGCTGGTCCGCGGCCTCGACTACTACCGTCGCACGACATTCGAGTACCAGGGCGCCACACTCGATTCGGCGCAGAACGCACTCGGAGGCGGAGGCCGCTACGACGGACTCGTCGAGTCACTCGGCGGACCACCGACCGCCGGGGTCGGCTTTGCTCTAGGTCTCGATCGCACACTGCTGGCGTGCGACGACGAGGGAGTCTTCGATGCCCCCCCGATGGCGCCTGAGGTGTTCGTGATCGACACTACTGGTGGCCTCGAGGCGCTACGGATCACATCCGACCTGCGCGCCGCTGGGATCTCTTCGGAGCGGGCATACGAGAACCGCAGCATGAAGAGCCAGATGAAGCTGGCCGATCGCAGCGGTGCCGAGTTCGCAGTGATCGTCGGCTCCAACGAGCTGGAATCCAAGACCGCAACGGTGCGATCGCTGCGCACTACCGATGGTCAGCACCCGGTTCCCCGCAACGAACTCGCGACGCGACTGCTACAACACCGATCCAACCACGAATCCATTCGTGACCCTTTTCCCGATCAGACAGCGAAAGACCCAAGATGAGCTCAACCCAGATGCGAACCCACCAATGCGGAGAACTGCGCGCCGAGCAGATCGGCACCACCGTGACCCTCTGCGGATGGGTCGCGACGCGTCGCGAGCACGGTGAGCGCCTGGCGTTCATCGATATCCGTGATCACACCGGGATCACCCAGGCGGTCGTAGACAACTCGGTGGACGTGCGTCCGGAGTATGTGGTGAAGGTCACCGGCACTGTGGCCGCGCGTCCGGCTGAGAGCGTCAACGAAAAGCTCCCGACCGGCACCATCGAGCTGCAGAACTGCTCAGTGGAGGTGCTCAACGAGGCCGAACCGCCGCCTTTCCCGATCAACGAACGCGCCGACCAGGTTTCGGAAGGCACTCGCCTTCAGTACCGCTACCTCGACATCCGCCGCGAGCGGATGCAACGCAACCTGCGACTGCGGGCTGCGGTCAACTCGGCGATCCGCACCTCGATGGAGGATCAGGGCTTCGTCGAGGTGGAGACACCGATGCTCGTTCCGAGCACGCCGGAGGGGGCCCGAGAGTTCATCGTGCCGAGCCGCCAGCAGCCCGGCTCGTTCTATGCACTGCCGCAGAGCCCTCAGCTGTTCAAGCAACTGTTGATGGTCGCCGGCATCGACCGTTACTACCAACTGGCGCGCTGTCTACGTGACGAAGACTTGCGCGCCGACCGCCAGTACGAGTTCGTTCAACTCGATGCGGAGATGAGCTTCGTCGAACAGGACGACGTGTTCCGTGCCATCGGAGCGGCGGTTGTGGCCGCGGCGCGCAGCGTTGGCCAGGACCCGGGCGAGATCATCAAGATCACCTGGCATGACGCGATGGATCGCTTCGGGGTCGACAAGCCAGACCTGCGCTTCGGAATGGAGCTGCAGGAGCTGACCGAGGTTTTTGCTGCCACCGAGTTCAAGGCGTTCGCCGGTGCGACCAGCATCAAGGGGATCAACGCCGCTGGCAAGGCGGAGGCCTACGGCCGCAACAAGCTCGACGCGATGACCGACAAGGCCAAGAAGATGGGTGCCAAGGGCCTGGTGTGGCTGAAGGTTGCCGCCGACGGCTCTTTCGAGTCACCGGTAGCGAAGTTCATCTCCGAAGTCGAACAGGCGGCGCTGCGCGAACGACTCGACACCGCCCCCGGCGACCTGGTGCTGATCGTGGCCGACGAGTGGACAACCACCTGCGAGGTTCTCGGTCAGTTGCGCAATGACATTGGCCGTCCGCCTGTTCACGAAGGTCCGTACTGCTACGTGTGGGTCGTCGACTTCCCGTTGTTCGTTGGGGTCGATGCTGTCACCGGGCATCCGAAGCCGGGCCATCACCCGTTCTGCCAGCCTCATCCCGACGATGTCCACCTGATGGAAACCGACCCGCTGAGCGTCCGCAGCCAGGCGTACGACCTGGTTCTGAATGGGTGGGAGCTGGGCTCTGGTTCGATCCGGATCCACCAGCCGGAGCTTCAGGCTCGGATCTTCCGTTTGCTCGGCATCTCCGACGAGGAGGCTGCCAAGCGCTTCGGCTTCTTCCTCAACCCGTTCCGTTACGGCGCTCCGCCCCATGGAGGGTTTGCCTTCGGCATCGACCGATTGGTGGCCATCCTCGCCGGCGAGGAGAACATCCGCGAGGTCATCGCCTTCCCCAAGACCCAGTCGGGTAGCGATCCAATGACCAACGCCCCGACTGCCGTGGATCCGAAGCAGTTGGCGGATCTTGGCATCCGGGTCCTGCCTCGCTGAGACGGATCCGCCACCGTCGCCAAACGTCGACAACTATGTCGTCGTCAATCGTGTCGACGTCATCCAAATGGGCGGTCCTCGCCGGTCATCCGATGACGTCGATCGGTTGAACGGGCGTTGATCGTCTACCGTGAGGCCGTGGCCAGCCGACACTTCCGAGCCGGGGTCGTGATCGTGGTGCGGCACCCTGACATGCATCAGGTGCTGGCCTTCGAGCGCAGCGACCACCCGGGCAGCTGGCAGCTCCCCCAGGGTGGGATCGAACTCGGCGAGGAGCCGATCGACACCGCCTGGCGTGAGCTCGGCGAGGAGACCGGACTCGGCGAGGAGCAGGTCGTGGCTCGCGCCGAGTACCCCGAATGGGTCGCCTACGAATGGCCGATCGAGGTGCTGGCAGCGCGCGGCGACAGCGGCCGACGGCTCGGCCAGGTCCAACGCTGGTTCCTGTTCGACGCGCGGTCCGCCGAGATCCAGCCCGTGCCCGACGGCAGCGAGTTCATCGCCTGGAAGTGGGTGGACCCACAGTGGTTGACGGCCGAAGTGGCCGAGTGGCGTCGCGCCGCATACCACCGGGTGCTCGACTCGCTATGACAAGCGAGCCGGATTCAAGCGAGCCGGGCGTGCGCGCTTCGTGAGCGATCTGTTCTCGGCTGCGGCCGAGCAGCGATTGCGCGCCCAGGCACCGCTGGCGGCACGCCTTCGACCGCGGACTATCGACGACGTCGTCGGCCAGGATCAACTTGTCGGGCCGGGTAAGCCGCTGCGGCGGCTGGTGGAACAGGATCGGCTGACCAGTGGCATCTTCTGGGGGCCGCCCGGCACCGGGAAGACCACGCTGGCGCTGGCCATCGCCGGCACCACGAAGCGCGCGTTCGAACAACTCAGCGCAGTAACGGCAGGAGTGAAGGACGTTCGCGACGTGATCGAGCGGGCTCGGCAACGTCTCGGTGAGCACGGACGAGGCACGATCCTGTTCCTCGACGAGATCCATAGGTTCTCCAAATCGCAGCAGGACGCGCTGCTGCCTGCGGTGGAGGATGGCACGCTGACACTCATCGGAGCCACCACCGAGAACCCGTTCTTCGAGGTCAACCCCCCGCTGCGTAGCCGCAGCACGCTGTTCCGGTTGGAACCGTTGAACCGCGACGCGATCACCATTCTGATCAGGCGGGGTCTGGAGGCCGAGGGCACTACCGCTTCGCAGGAGGCCGTGGATCATCTCGCACAGCGCAGCGCCGGCGATGGCCGCCAGGTGCTAACTGCGTTGGAGGTGGCATGCGCGCTCGCAACGCCCGGCCCCGTGGAGTTGAGCCACGTGGAGGCCGCGCTCGGCACCAGCGCGCTGCGTTATGGCCGTGACGACCACTACGACGTGATCAGCGCGTTCATCAAGTCGATGCGTGGCAGCGACCCACAGGCGACAATCCACTACCTGGCGCGGATGCTCGAGGCGGGCGAGGATCCACGCTTCATCGTCCGAAGGATGATCATCTTCGCCAGCGAGGACATCGGTCTGGCCGATCCGCAAGCACTGCTCGTGGCCGTCGCCGCATCTCAGGCTTTGGATCACGTCGGCCTGCCGGAAGCACAACTGAACCTCAGCCAGGCGGCGCTCCACCTGGCTACCGCTCCGAAGAGCAACCGTGCCGCGTTGGCGATCTGGACCGCACGGGCCGACGTTCAGGCCGGGCAGATCGGAGAGGTGCCAGTACACCTGCGCGACGCGCACTACCAGGGGGCAGGGTCACTCGGTCACGGCGCCGGCTACGAGTACCCTCACGATGACCCGCGCGGCTGGGTGGAGCAGGAATACCTTCCTACCGAGCAGCGCGGCAAGCGCTACTACGAACCGAGTCGCCACGGCGGCGAGGCAGTGGTGGGGGAGACGATGCGTCGGCGCGGTGCTGCCGGCCCCAAGCAGGATCGAGAGCAATGAGTGCAGGTGACCTGGCAATCGTGATCGCCGCAGTGCTGTGCTGCTTGGGCTTCGCGGCGCTGATCGTGGTGCTTGTGCGGGTCCTCGACGCGCTGCGGTCGTTACGCGGCGAGGTATCATCGCTGCGCGCCGAGACCGCCCCACTGCTGGCTGAGCTGCGCAGCTCCACGGCGGATGCGAAGCTGACGATGGAGCAGGCACGCCACGACCTCGACCGTTTCGACAGGGTGCTCGGCTCGGCCGAAGCGATCAGCTCCGCGGTTGGCACCGGCAGCCGCTTGGCACGGGCTGCGCTGAGCACACCGGTTATCAAGACTGCGGCGTTGGCGACCGGCACGTCACGGGCTGTGCGCCGGCTACGACGCGGCGAGAGGAGATCGGCATGAGCAGGCGGATCACCTGGTTCATCGGTGGTGCAGTCGCGGGAGCAACAGGCGTAGGAGTTGCCAAGCGAAAGGTGAAGGCCAAGGCGGCCGAGCTGTCGCCGGGGAAACTCGCGAAAGGTGCGATTCACCGCGTCCGTGAGTCGGTGACAGAGGGCCGTCGGGCGATGCGCGCGAGGGAGGCCGAGCTGTGGTCGCGCATCTCGGGTACTCATGCCGGAACGCTCGCGGACGATCTCGATCCGAACGACGTGGTGATCGTTGACGGTGAGCTGATCGAGCCGGGAAAGGTTATCGTCCTAAGACGGCCGGGGGAGTCCGACCGCATCAGGCGGCGTCGGAGCTGACATCAGCCGATCAGCGCGCCGAGCGGTAGGGAGCACACCGTGGTCACCAATTCGGCGCAGGTGACCTGCACCGTCAGCACGTCGTTGACGGAAGCAGAAGTCGCCGGGATCTCCAATCTCCAACCGCTGAACACCAAC
>JBDSMK010000407.1:0-6494 GCA_039915905.1 Ilumatobacteraceae bacterium | reverse complement strand
CGGCCAAGTGGGGACGCCGGCGGTTGACTAGCGTCAGGGCGTGCATCCGATCGAGCGCTTACGGTACGTCGCCCGCTCGCATGGCGGCGACCAGCGTCTGCTGGTGCGCGAGACGGCGATAGCGCTGTGTGGGCTCGGTCTGGATCCGGCCGGACTGGTGGTGGCCTGCCGTCGAATCGTTCAGCGGCACCCCACATCCGGCCCGCTGTGGTGGTTGTGCTCGTCGATGTTGGCGGCCGCCAACCCGCTGGCAGCCGCATCGCGGCTGGTCGATGTGATCGAGGACGACTCCACTCCGGCGGCGTTGATCGACGCGCTGCCAGTCGACGCGACGGTCACACTGGTCGGCTGGCCGGACCTCGCCGGCGAGGCGGTGCTGCGTCGCGGTGATGTGCGTGTGCTGAGCATCGACGTCGGCGGAATGGGGGAGATGTTCGCCCGGCGGTTGCAACGCGCCGACATCGACGTGCACGTGATCGACCCGGAAGGGCTGGCCGCGGCGGTGATCAGCAGTGACGTCGTACTGATCGAGGCGCTCGCTGCAACACCTGCCGAGGCGCTCGTCGCCCAAGGCTCGCGGGCGGTGGCGGCGGTTGGCTACTGCGCCGAAATACCGGTGTGGTTGGTGGCCGGCCGCGGACGGTGCCTGCCCGACGCTCTATTCGCAGCGATGGTCGAGCGTGCCTCGGCGGGCGGCCTGCCATGGGAGTTGGAGACCGAATCGCTTCCAACTGCGATGCTCTCGGCCATAGTGCGCGGCGGCGAAGGGCCGTTCGACGTGTCAGAGGTCGACACCGTGCTCGCCCCGGAGTGTCCCTCAGCGCCGGAGTTGCTGCGGGCCAGCGCGATGTAACAGCCGATCTGGCTGGGCGGTCGTGCCTGGGCGGACGTTGCGGGGCGGACGTTGCGGGCGGACGTTGCGGGCGGACGTTGCGGGACGGGGGCGACAGCTCTGGCACTGGGACCAGGTCAATCTCAGCGGACTAGGGTCCGATCATGCCTAGCCGCCGCTCGCTGATCACGATGACTGAGGCCGAATCACAGGCCTATCTGGACCAGCAGAAGATCCTCAACGTCGCCACCATCGGCCCGTCCGGGCACCCACACCTGGTGGCTATGTGGTACGGCTTCCTCGATGGTCAACTCGTGTTCTGGACGTTCGCCAAGAGCCAGAAGATCCTCAACCTTCGACGTGATTCGAAGCTCACTGGACTGGTAGAGAGCGGCGAGGCGTATGAGCAACTGCGTGGCGTGGAGATCATTGGACGAGGACGGATCATCGACGACGCCGACAGAGTTCTCGAGATCGGCAAGATCATCGGCGTGAAGTACAACGGTGCCGGAGCGCTCAGCGAGGCTGCGATGCCGTTCCTCGAGGCCCAGGCGCGCAAGCGTCTCGGCGTCGTGTTCGAAATCGACCGCCTGGTCACCTGGGACCACACCAAGCTCGCTGGCGGCTACTGACGGCTCCGGTGAGCAGCTTGCGCAGCAGGCGGTCTCACAGCTCACCTCGTCTGGATGACAGGGCCTGGAGGAGGAGGCCTGGATGACGAGACCTACTGGACGACGAAGTCGTTCACCTTCCAGGCCCCGTTCTGATTGATCTGAACTATCGCAGTGGCTGTGACCTTCGGGTTGCCGGTGGTCTGACTGACGAGCTTGAAGGTCTGCTGCACCACCGGGTTGGCCAGCCCGAGCATCGTCGGGAAGACGCCGTTCAACTCGATCGAGGCGGCCAGGATGCCGCCGGCGATCGACACGGTCTTGTTCGCCTCCGCTCCCACCGCGGTGGTCACCCGCATCAGGCCCTGGGGCACCGACACGTAACCAGGAATCGACACGTTGATCTTCTTGGTGGTGGTCAGGTTGACCTCGACCACGGCGGTCTGCACCGGTGGCGGCACGGCGATGGTCGTCGTCGTGGGCCCGGCTACCGTGGTCGTACTTGAAGGGGGCGCAGGTGGGGCTACCGCCGCCGGGGTGAGCGTCGATGGCTTGTAGTCCTGACTGGTGGCGTCGACCAGGGTCTGGCTCTGCACCTGACCCTTAGGCACGTACAGCTGACCCGGCATGTTGAGGTCGCTGAAGTCGGTGAAGTTGGGCGTCGAACCGGTGTCGGTGCCACGTCCGTTGACACTCATGATCGAGACGCCGGCTGACGTTGCAGTGCTCACGTCGTTGGTCGCCACGTAGCGCTGGTTGAAGGCGATGCTGGTGGCCTTTGCGGCGTTGCCTGCCACCGATGTGTCGACCACCAGCCTGCCGCCAGCGCCGAAGACGAACGTTGCCCCCAGGCCGCTGATGTTGTGGAGCGCGGGCGCCCCCGTGGCGTAGAATACGGCTTCCTGGTCGCTGGCACAGCCACTCACTGCTCCACCGCCGACCACCACGTTTGCGTCGCCGGTGATCTTCACTGTGTTCTCGAAGTAGTAGATTCCGGAGGTGAAGAACACCGGTGTCGACCCACTGATCACCAGCGGGTCGGTATATGTCCCTGGGAAGTACACGGTGCAGGCCGGGAAGCCGTTGAAGCCGGCTGGCATCGGATAACCGCTGGCGGCACGCCTGTTCAGCGCATGGGCCGGAAGGTACGGCAACCACACCTTGTCCAGCGTTGGCACGGCAGTGAAGTCGTTGGAGTACCACGCCGACTCAGGCGACTGGCCGGAGCTCGGGTACCACCGTGGTTCGTTGTCCTTGATCGGCTGGGGGATGGTCGAGCCGACCTGCAGCGAGGCGACAGCCCAGTTCTTGTACGAGCCACCGTCGGTGCTCTTGCCGTAGCTCATCATGTAGCAGTTGGTGGTCACGCTGGTGCTCAAACCCGGTGAGGCGAGTTGAACGGCGCGGTACAGGCCTGCTCCAGGGTTGTTGGCATCGGTGTAGCCGCACTTCTTGTACAGCGACGTCGGGTCGGCGAGCGCGGTGCGCAGTCCACCGCGGGCGGCTTCGGCGGCTATCGACTTCTGGCTGGTCATCCGGCTGGAACGGCTGACGGCCATCGCGTAGTCCATGATCGGCAACACGATCAGCGATCCAACGATGATCAGCACGAGAGCGAGCACCAGCATCGAACCTTCATCGCGATGCGCGCTGGCGTCGGTAGCGCCGCGACGGCCTGCGGACGTGCGTCCGGCCGCGATTCGCTTGCGCAACTCGAACCTCACGGTGTTCTCGTCACGGTCTGCGTGCACGACACGGCCTCGTTGGCCCCCACCTGCACCCTGATCCCGGACCACACCGTGCCCGCGATCGGGAAGGCGGCGAAGGTACGGATGGCCAACCCGGCCTTGCACGCCCATGTCCCGGGCTGATAGCCGACGAGGTCAGAAAGGTTCTGAGGTTGGATCTCCGCAGTGAGGTAGCGGCCGCTGGGTACTGCGAAGTCGAAGGTGCCACTGACGAACTGGCGGGTCGTCGTAACGACTGTGCGATCGGTGACCACCGGGTTGCCGTTCGAGTCCGTCACGGCGGTGTTCTGGTATGTGAACGGATCGGGTGCAGGGGACGTACCTACCTTCGTCTGCAACGTCAGAGTTCCACCACACTCAGCCAGCGCGACGGCCTTCAACGCCCCGTCGAACTGGTTCCAGTTGGGTAGCACGTACATGTTGGCCTGCGCCGCGTTGGTGTAACCGGTGCCGTCGGACACGGCCGGCACACCGTTGTCGTTGCCGGCGATCAGGCGGGTGATGATCATGCTGTTGGCCACTGAGGAACTGACCGACGAGGAACTGTCACGTCGGGCCGAGGTGGTCAGTGACTTCCAGGTGTTGTAGTCCGTGGTTTCCCACTGGTCGTACGGCGACGAGTAGTTGTTCGTCGACGTGAATGTGGCAGTAGAGCCGGCAGCCACCATCGCGTCGTGTTGAGCGCCGGTGATCGAAGTCCACGACGAGGCCGAGGCGCCCCGTTGCCGCCATCCGCTGACTGACTTGTACCGGGTCCAATCGGCCTGTGTGGTTTCGGCCCACGTCTCGCCCGATGATGAGTAGGTGGTCCGATAGGTCGAACTGCTCGTGGCCGGCGAGCTGACGTGGGCCTCGAAATCATCCTTTGTGGTAGCGACCCATTTGCTCCCGGACTTCTTCTGGTACGTGACGCCGCTGCTCACCTCGTACCAGATGCCCTGGCGCTGCCAGTCGAAGTGGAAACCACGCTGGTAGACGATCGGGGCCGACAGCCATGTGGAGCTCTGGCCGATGTCGGAACCGACGCCGACTCCGATGAAGCGCACGCTGGAACGGAACTGCTGGGCGATGTAGTTGGCCCGGAAAAACGCCTCCTGGTTGTAGTCGGTGCCGTTGGCGGCCGGGTAACCCTGGACGATCGGGGGGTCCGTCGACGCGCCCGAGTTGGAGTAGTTCAGGCGGCTGTAGTTGGGGATGCCGTCGGTGAAGAACACCACCAGGTCGGGAATCACCGACTGCACGGTGCCGTCTGCGTTGAAGAACGTCCGGAACCATCCGTCCTCCCAGTTGGTACCGCCATTTGAAGTCAGCGAGCTGACCGCGGAGTTCAGCGAGGCGACGTCGGTGTCGCTGAGCATGTTGAAGTACTTGCCCCAAGCGCTGCCGGACCCGAGCGTCGATGCGGTGGTGGAGAACCACACGACCTGCAACTGCACCGGGGTACCGGAGAACGTCGAGACGAAGTTCTGGATCGCACTGCGCACCTGCCCCATCGAGGTACTCCCGATCGAGCCGGAGGTATCGACGATCAAGGTGATGTTGCCGCCGCAACGCGAGCGGGCGGAGACGAACGTCGGTGCGCCCACGAGGCTCGACTTGTCGAGCAGCTCTCGGTCGGTGCCGCCGGCGCTGATGCTGATCTGATCCTGGCCACCGCCACCACCTATGCCACTACCGCCACCGTTGATAGTGACCACCACCCGCTTGGCATTCTTGGTCTTCAGGGTCGGGTCGGCGGCCACTGTGGTGTCCGGCGAGCCCGATGATCCGGGAGCCAGTGGCTCGCTCACCGTCATGATCCACGACGGCACCGTCGTGCCCGGAACGAAGGGGGTGCCCATTGGTGGAGCATTCAAATCGTGCAACACGATGTTCTGGGCGCAGGTCCATGCCGACGCCCCGGTCTGCGAGCAACGCACCCGGATCAACTGGTACTCCTGACCGATCAGCACGTAGCGGTAGGACACGTTGGTCGTGGTGACCTGCGTGTCGTTGCCGACCGCGTCGGTTGTCGTCCAGCTGAGCATCAACGCGTTGGAACCGCCCAGGTTCACCCCGGCCGGACATGTGTCCGTGCCGCACGGGGTCGCATTCGGCAGAACGTTGACCTTGTCGGCCGAGGCCAGGTCAGTGGGCATCCACAGGTTCACGTTCTGGGTCGAACGCGCGTTGTTCAACCGGCCGGTGGAGTTGTCTTGCTGACGAAGAGTGACGACGATGGCGGCTGACAGCGCGGCCATCACAACGCCCATCAATGTGATGCTGATCAGGACCTCGGGCAACGTCATCCCCGAGTCGCGTCGTCGCCGAGAAGGCCACCAGGATGGTTTAGACATCGCTCTTCACCACCTGGATCGTCTTGGAGTTGCGCCCGTCAGGGCTCTGGACTGTGATCGTCACGAGTTGAACCAGAAGGTCCGCTGGCTTGGTTGCTGTGCCGATGCATGCACCGCTGTCCCACCGGCCCGCCACCGTGGGGTCCGCTCCTGGCACGTAGTGCTGCTGGGACACCGTTGCCTGACTTGCCGTCCACCCCTGGGACTGCGCCGCAGCCTGTACGTAGACGGTGTAGTCGCAAACCTTCGGCGCGCGGTTGACTCGGTCGGCGGCGTTCTCCACCACGGTCTCCACCAGAGAGGAGTTGCGCAGGCTCGACGATGTGCGGATGTTGGTGATCACCGCGGTCATGATCGGAACCAGCACAATCGCGATGATCGAGATCGTCACTACCACCTCGACGAGCGACTGACCAAGGTCGCGTCGAGTCGCGACGGTGCCATCAGGTCTGTCGAGTGCGTGCGCCCTCATGGTCCCCCGTCTGAGCCGGCCAGCCAAGATGGCGTGGTCAGAGAGCAATTTCGGCCGGGCCAGGCAGAACTTGAACAAGATTTGACGACTGCGGGCGGGCGCACCCGGTATCAGCGGTTGCCGGACAACCTGGACGGGGGTCCGGCCGCCTCGGCCACCGCGATCGCCACGTGCTCGGCATCGCGGTCGAGCAGGCCAACTGTCAGGCGCAGGTGGCCGGAGTCGGTGCGGACAATGAACGGCTCACCAGGTGCCGCGCCGATGCCCTGCGCGGCGAGCGTCAGCAGGGCCGAGCGCTCGTCGTTGACCGCGACCCACAAGTTGATGCCGTCCGTGCCGGTGAACGTCACGTCGCGTGCTGCCAGCACGTCGGTGAAGGCCTTCCGACGCCTCGCGTACTCGACGCGGGCGGCCGCGACCGCGTCGATCGTCGGTTGGTGGCCAAGCATCTCGAACAACACGGCCTGCAGGATCCGACTGCTCCAGCCTGGGCCG
>JBDSMK010000398.1:0-2746 GCA_039915905.1 Ilumatobacteraceae bacterium | reverse complement strand
ATACACGTCCGGACACCTCCTCGTGGTGCCTTACCGCGAGGTGGCGGCGCTCGAGGATCTCACTGCGACAGAGTCAGTCGAACTGTGGGCGATGGTGACGATCGCGGTGCGTGCAGTGAAGTCGGCTTACCGCCCCGGCGGCGTGAACGTCGGGCTGAACCTTGGCCAGGCGGCCGGCGGAAGTATCAACCAGCACCTGCACGTGCACGTCGTGCCACGTTGGTCGGGCGACGGCAACTTCATGACGAGCATTGCAAACGCCCGCACCCTTCCGGAACCGCTGTCGGATTCCGCCGCCAGGCTGCGTGAGGCATGGGCGGCCGTCGGCGCAACATGACCTGACCGATATGACCTGACCGATATGACCTGACCGATATGGCCTGACCGATATGACGTCACCGATTCGGTGAACCTCTAGGGTTCACAGACGATGAACGATGACCTCACTCCGGCTGGCGACGACACCGGCGATGTCAGGGACGAGCTGCCCGACGACCTCAACATGGTGGAGTTCGCAGGGATCTACGACTTCCCTGACAACAGCCGCCGGCGGCGCCCGGCGGTGCTCTACGTCGCTCTTGCCGCCATCTGTCTGCTGATCTGGGTGGTGCGCGGAGACGGTGTGCTGGTGAATCGTGGCCTGCTGTACGCGGCCGTCGCGCTCGTCGCGATAGCGATCTTCTCGTACACCTCGGGGTGGCACATGAACATCGACGAGCATCAGGCGTTGGACGCAGCCCAGCATGCCGTCGGCTTTCCGATCGGCCACGCCTCCGCACAGCAGGTCTGGCGTGGGGTGCGCAGCCGGCCGGCGTGGAGGATCCTGATCTATTCGGTGGGCAATCCGCCGCTGCAGCGCGGCCTGGTGATGGTGGATGCGATCGACGGCACGGTCTACGAGCACATGGTCGAGGCAAACCCGGAGGAGGCCTGGCCGGAGGACGCGACCAACTAGCCCTGGCAGCTGCCGTTCAGTCGTAGCAGTTCAGCCGTCGCAGTTCAGTCGTCGCGGTGGTGGATCTCGGAGATCTCCCGGATCCGGTGGCCGATCTCGAGCGCCACAGCGCGCATCGAATCGAGCGTCGCGTCGTCCCAGTCGTCGGCCGCGATGCGGTCGATGGCCACGGCGATTGCGGTCGGATCGGTGGTGGTGTGCATCAACTGGGCCGCCTTGGTGAGTTGTGCATCCAGTTCCGAGCCTTTGGGTGCTGCATCGCCGAACGCCTCCTGTACCCGCCGGGTCAGGGAGCGGAACAGTACGGCCAGATCGGAGGGCGAGGTGGTGCTCATCGTCTCCAGGGTACCCCGGTGCCTGGCTGGAGGCATTGAACGATTGCAGCGACGCCCGATGGGCCGGTGTCGCGACCCGCCGCGGGTAGCCTGGACGCGATGTTCGATGGAAAGTTCCGGGCCCCGGTGGACCGTGCCGTCAAACCCATCGGGAACGGTCTGCGCAAGACTGGGCTTACACCCGATCACCTCACACTCGTTGGACTCCTCGTGGCCATGGGCGCAGCTGTGGCGATCGGCCTCGGTCAACTCCGTGTCGGGCTGTTGCTGGTAGTCCTAGCGGCGCTTCCAGACCTCTTCGACGGAGCATTGGCGAAGGCCTCCAACACATCCAGTCAGCGCGGGGCCTTCTTCGATTCGGTCGTCGACCGGGTCACCGACGCCTTGCTCTTCGGCGGCGTCGCCTGGTACCTGGCGTCCACCCACTCCGCACATATGGCGATCCTTCCGATGGCCGTGATGGGGCTCAGTTCGGTGATCTCCTACGAACGTGCCAAAGCCGAATCGCTGGGTCTCACCGCCAAGGGTGGGCTGATGGAGCGCGCCGAGCGGATAATCGCGTTGTGCATCGGCCTTTTGTTCGACGTGTTGTTGATCCCGATCCTGTGGATCACCCTGGCGCTCACGTTGGTCACAGCGATTCAACGATTCGTCAAGGTCTGGAAGCAGGCCGCGGTCGCGCCGCTTACGGCACAGCGCATCGAACTGCGCCGCAGTCGCCGCCAGACCCGTCGGGTGGTGCGCACCGAACGTCGCCGCACGCGCATCTCTCGGCCCCGCCGTCCGTCCTAGACCACACCGTGGGCGAAGCGACGAATGAGTTCGAAGAGGCTCGTAGGCGGTTGACCGATGCAATGACCGTCGGCACCTACCGGCTCGGTTCGATAGCCGCGAGGATGCTGCCCGGTCCACTGACCGTCGGCGTTGCGTCTTCGGTCGGCTTCACTGCCAGCTTTGCCAGCCCGGCGCGCAGAAGGATGATCGAACGCCATCTCCGGCGGGTGAACCCGAACCTCCGCGGCGCCTCGTTGCGTGTGGCGGTGCAGCAGGCCTTCGACAGCTACGCGCGCTACTACATCGAGAGCTTCCGCTTGCCGTCGATGTCGGCCAATGCGGTCGCGAAGAACTTCACGTTGCACAACTTCGAGCACGTCACCGAGTCGGTGGCCCGCGGCAAGGGCACGATCTTCGCCCTACCGCACATGGGCGGCTGGGAATGGGCCGGGCGATGGATGACCGATCACGGCTACCGCATGACCGTGGTGGTGGAATCGTTGGAGCCACCGGAGCTGTTCAAATGGTTCGCCGAACTGCGTAAGGACCTCGGCATGACCATCGTCCCGACCGGCCCGGAGGCGGGCGCCGCTGTACTGAAGGCGTTGCGCGCCAATGAGATCGTGTGCCTCCTTTGCGATCGCGATCTGGAACGCAACGGGGTGGAGGTCGAGTTTTTCGG
>JBDSMK010000301.1:0-3009 GCA_039915905.1 Ilumatobacteraceae bacterium | reverse complement strand
ACTGTGCGCCAGCCCTCGACGGTTAGGTGCTCGTCGGCAACGATTGCCTCGATCGATGCCTCGGCCTTCTCGGCGCTGTCCGCGTCGGCCGGCAAGAACGCCATGCCAACTGCGTATGAGCCCTCCGGTGGGAGCGGAAATCCGGCTACGGCAGTGAGGAAGCGATGCGGTACCTGGATCAGGATCCCGGCACCATCACCCGTTTCGGCCTCTGCGCCGGTGGCGCCGCGGTGCTCCATGCTGCACAGCGCGCCGATGCCGAGCGAGACGATCTCGCGGCTGCGCCGACCGTCGATGTTGGCCACGAAAGAGACGCCACACGAATCGTGTTCGAAGCGCGGGTCATACAGGCCGTGGGCCGCGGGGAGTCCCGCAGGAAAATTAGGTTGCATCGGTTTCTGCTTCCACGAAGTCGTCGGCCCCGAGGGACCCCAGAGTCGGCTGAGTGGCGCACGGGACGACGCTGGCCCGAACGGTGAAGTTCATGTTACGGCTTGACGATCACGCCGCGCCAGACAAATGACCGCTTTGGCTGGTGCTGCACATACCGGCCTTACAGGGTGGTGGACGTCAGCACGGCTCGTCCGGGTCGCGCACGTGGTAACCGCGACGCTCCAGTTCGCTCACCAAGAGATGTGCCGGAACGCCACGCAACATCGTTGCCTGGCGATCTTCGTGGCGTTCGGCGGCTGCGTCCGGGCGACCGGCGAGCGCCGGAGGGCTAGAGGCGTCGGGATCTCCGACCTCCCCGTTGACCAGTTGATCGATCAACGCGGAGGCCTCACCGATGGTGAACTTCCCGGCTGCCTGGCGCTGGGTCAGAGCAAGCGGGCCTCTCGCGTCGCGGAAGCCCTCGTGGCCGGCAGCCTTGATCAAAGACAACAGGTAGGAAAGTTGTTTGGACGATGCCGGCGGACCGGACTGCTGACCGAACGCCATTGCTCAAGCCCCCAATTCGCCATTGCGGAAATGATTACGACACAGCAGTTCGTAGCGCACCGAGTCGCCGAACAACGGCTGCGCGTCCATTTCGTCGGTGTCGCCGACCAGCACCGTCTCACCGACGTAGGTGATCTGGCCGTTGACCACGCGGGCGTTGTGGGTGGCCCGCGCCCCGCACCAGCACCTCGCCTCGACCTGCATCGGAACCCGCTCGTCGGCTATTTCCAGCATCCGTTTGGTGCCGTCGAACAGCATCCCGCGAAAGTCGGTGATGAGCCCGAAGGCGAACACGTCGATACCGAGATCATCGACGGCCCTGGCAAGTTGATCGCACTGCTCATCGGTATAGAACTGCGACTCGTCGCACACCATGTAGTGGATCGGCCAGCGGGCCACGGCGAGCTTGTACAGGTCGAGGTTGCCGCCGACATCCACCGCCTCGGCTGCCACCCCCAACCGACTGGTCACCTGCGGACCCTCACGATCGAGCATTGTCAGCAACAGCCCATAAAGCTCCCGGCTGGCGAGGTTGTGGTGGATCTGCAGCGCCATCGTGCTCTTCCCCGAGCCCATCGTTCCGAAGTAGAACCGCAACGTCGCCATGAGCTTGCGACCTTACCGGCCGGCACCATATGCGAGTCGACGCCACACCCTTGAGCACCTAACCGTTGAGCACCTGACCGTTGAGCACCTGACCGTTCGAGCGCCTAACTGTGTGAGGCTCCTAGCGTGGGTCTAGGAAGGCCCCGACGACCGAGGCCGTACGAGCCAGCGAGGCAGCAAGGGCCTGACGCGTACCAGCGCCGAGAGCAGGGTCGTCGAGATCGGCGAGCACGTCGCGGATCACATAGCGGGAACCCTTGTCCACCCATGTCGGGTCGACCACCGGTCGCGAGACGGTCACTTCTCCCGTAGCCGAGCGGGTGATCTGCAAGCTCACGACCATGCCATCCTGCGTCGCCGGCGACCAGTGCTGAGCTTTGCTGTTGACCGGCAAGTTGGACAACACGTTGCCAAGGCCGAACACCACCCACCGCCCGTTCAACTGCTCTATCGGCTGGATCACGTGGGCATGGTGGCCGACGATCAGGTCGACAGCACCCGAAGCGGTGATCCGTTCGGCAATGCGCCGTTGCTCGGCGGTCACGGCGGTGAAGTTCTCGATGCCCCAGTGGATGCTGGCGATGACTACCTGCGCACCCCTCGCCCGAGCGTCGAGCGCTGCTTCGATCAATGCATCGGGATCTAGCAGGTTCGTGCGCCACGGCTCACCAGGCGGCAGACGCAGGCCGTTGAGACCGAACGTGTACGAGAGGTGGGCGATGCGAACACCGTTGACCTCGAAGATCGACGGCACCGACTCCTGCGGCGTGCGGGACATGCCCGACTGCGCCACTCCCGCCGCCTGCAGAGCGTTCACGGTGGCGTCGATACCGGCGACGCCTCGGTCCATCGTGTGATTAGAAGCTGTGCTGCAGCGGTCGTATCCGGCACCCGCCAACGCAGGCGCGATCGCCGCTGGGACTCCGTATGCCGGGTATGTGCTCAACGGCTGTCCGGGTGGAGCCACTGGCGTCTCGAGATGGCAGATTCCGAGGTCGGCCCAGCTCACAATCGGTGCGATCTCCGCGAACATCGGTGAGAAGTCATAGCCATTGGCGGTCAGCCCGGAGCGGACCAGCGGCGAGTGCAACAGCGTGTCTCCGGTGAACGCAACGGTCACCGTGCGCGACGGTGGATCGAGGCGCCGAGCAACGCTTGACGTATCAGCGGGCGCCGTGATCCATCCAGCGGTACCGACCACCTGCGGAGAGGCCACGGTGGCCGATGACGGCGACCCGGACTGCCCCGCCGACGCCGCGATCGGTCGCGGCAGTTGGTAGGCGGCATCGGGTCCGGCAACTGTGTGCACGTCGTCGACCCGTGGCGCTCCAGCGCCGGTCGCGCTGCACGATGCGCAGGCGATCGCCACAGCCACGGCCATTGCCCCGCTGCGGTGCCCCATCCAGACAGTCTGCTCGCTGGTTCACAGCAACTCGCGGACCGTGTCGATGGTGTCGGCCTGGA
>JBDSMK010000294.1:0-7717 GCA_039915905.1 Ilumatobacteraceae bacterium | reverse complement strand
CACCTCTGGGACGTGGAACGGTCGACGACCTCTTCTCCTGACCTACGCGGCGGGTTCTCCTGACCTACGCGGCGGGTGCTAGCCGGCGTCAGCGCGGCTCAGCGATAGTTACGAAGCTCGACCCGATTCCCCGCCGGGTCGCGGATGTAGATGCCGCGTCCGACGCCCTGTGCACCGGAAAGGTCCGCAGGACCACCGACCAGATCGAATCTGCCCGACGCGGCCAACGCGTCGACATCGTCGTCGACGACCAGAGCAAAGTGATTGACGTTCTCCCCAGTGCGCTCGCCGACAACCAGATCGATGATCGTCTCGACACTGACCCGCATCGACGGGAACAGCCGCCGACCGGCGCGGAAATCGTCGAGTCCTTCAGGCTCCATCCCGAGTTCATCTCGGTACCACGCCACGCATGCTTCGACGTCGTCTGTGAGCAGCACGATGTGATCGATCGCATGCACCCGCAGCGGTTGGGTTTCTGTCACTGTTGTCCTCCTGTGCGAAGTGCGGCAATGCGGCGCAGCGTTGAGCCGGTCCGGCCCGACCATACGACCTACGAAACACACCCGCGGGCGCGAAACAGACACAAACCCGCAGCCCCACTCCACCCGCGGGCGCGAAACAGACACAAACCCGTGGTTCCCGTCCACCCGCGGGCGCGAAACAGACACAAACCCGTGGCTGCTGTCCACCCGCGGGCGCGAAACAGAACAGCCGGGCGAAGTAGAACAGCTGGGCCAACTTGAGATTGCCACCGCTCGCGGTGAGCGAGGCTCCTTGCCGCCTACCATCACACGAAAGGGGCGAGTAACCGCAGCGCCCGGAAACGCAACGAACACCTGGTCAAGCTTGAACGGAGATTGAGATGAGCCCGGAGCCTGACGACAAGCAGACGCTCACCCGGAACGAGGTCGCCGGCGAACTGCTCGGCGATTGGCGTTACCTGGCCGGCAAGCTGCATTCTCGGTTCGCCACAGGAACTTTCGCCGCAGGGGTGGCACTTGTGGACCGAATCGGCGCAGAGGCGGACAAGGTCGATCATCACCCGGACATCGATCTGCGCTACACCCACGTCGACATCACGCTGCGCAGCCACGACGTGGGCGGGATCACTCGCCGCGACATCCGATTGGCTCGCGTGATCAGCGAGATCGCCGACAGGGCTGCCCATCGGGCTCTGACCGACGAACTACAAGTCATCGGCCTGGTGCTCGACACTGCCGAGGCCGACATGATCAGGCCGTTCTGGGCAGCCGTGCTCGGACTGCAACCAGAAGACGGCCTCGACCGCTTGCTGTCAGACCCGGACGGTCACACGCCAGGCCTCCTCCTGAAGCAGACCGACGCCGACGCCGACGCCGAACCGTGGCAGCGCTTCCACATCAACATCGACGTGCCACCAGACGCGGCGCCCGAGCGCGTCCGCAAGGCGCTCGATGCCGGCGGAACACTGCTGTCTGACGAGCACGCGCCTGCATGGTGGACGCTTGCCGATCCCCAGGGCAACAGGGCCGCCATCGCCACCTGGGAGGGTCGCGAATGAACTTCCCCACTCACCTGAGCAGTGTCGCGACACCCCCCGAGCATCTATCGATGTCCTAAAGCAAAGATATGATTGCTAAATGCACCCGGGCGACCTACGATCATCATCAGTGCTCGTAAGACATTGGGGTGACCGACGATGACTGTTGCATTTGTGCTCTCCGGTGGAGGCAGCCTCGGCGCCGTGCAGGTTGGGATGCTGCAGGCGCTTTCGGAGCGTGACATCAGCCCTGACCTGCTGATCGGCACGTCCGCCGGTGCGATCAACGCTGCTTACGTGGCCGGGCACGGAACCGAGCGCCGGGCCCTTCACCGACTGGAGCTGATCTGGCAGGGGCTTCGGCGTCGTGACGTGTTCCCTTTCGATCCGCTGCGCTACGTGCTCGCGCTCACCGGGTCTCGTCCGGCGCTGTGCAGCAATCGCAACCTCCGCCAACTGATCGAGGCCCACCTGCCCTACCGCGATCTGGAGGATGCCGCTATCCCGATCCACATCGTCACCACCGATCTGCTCAGCGGTCGCGAGGTTCTGTTGTCCACCGGTGACGCAGTCAGTGCCGTCCTGGCGAGCGCCACCATTCCCGGCATCCTGCCAGCGGTGCAACGCGAGGGACTCACCCTCGTCGACGGCGGCGTGACCGACAACACTGCGATCTCTCAAGCGATCACCCTTGGAGCCGACGAGATTTACATACTCCCGGCAGGAGTCGCCTGCGCCCTGCAAAGCCCGCCGAGTAGCGCCCTCGGGGCCGCCGTGCAGGCTCTAACCCTCCTGATCGAGCAACGCCTGATCGTCGACACCGCCCACTTCTCCGGCAAAGCCGAGTTGAAGGTGATGCCGCCGCTGTGCCCGCTGGCCGTGTCTTCGGTGGATTTCAGTCAGGCAGCGCTGTTGATCGAACGGGCCAGAATCGCCACTGGTGATTGGCTCGACTCCGGTGGGCCCTCCCTACCGGAACAGGAGCGATTCCTGTCTCTCCACCATCACCATTCTACAAACAGCCCAAAGTTCGTTTGAACTATCCAGATCAACCGGTTCGCCCGTCGATTACGTGGGCAGTCGCGGGTGCGAGACGTTCGAGGATTCGTCGATCTGCCGGCCAGGCCTCGACCAACACCTCCGGCGGCACACGCCGCGCTGCGTATCGCAGCAGAAGTGCCGCAACCACGATGTCGTCGAGTGGCCCGATGACCGGCAGGAACTCAGGGATCAGGTCGATCGGCGACACGACCCACAAGGCAGCGAACCCAACCGCAAACTTCACCCGTCGCGGCACCCGCGGGTCCTTGCGCAACCGGCGCGCCGTGGTCACGCATGCGGGCAACACTGTGGCCAGATCCTTGGCCAGACCCGGCGGAAGTCTGCGGGCAAGCACGATCATCAGGAGCCAAGAGACGGCGATGACGATCGCGCCGCTGATAAGGAGTCGTAGAACCATTCATCTCTTAGAGTAACATCCGTTACATGTCCTCTGTGCATGATTATCAGATCGGTTGGACCGTGCTCATCGTTCGGCTCCCATCGGAACCGTCACGGCACCGAGTCGCGGTATGGCGCGAACTACGTAGGGTCGGCGCCATCCAGCTCGGCCAAGGATCCTGGGCGTTGCCCGCCGCACCAGCCTTTGCCGATACCGTCGGCAAACTCGTGGGGCTGGTCGCCGAGCACGAGGGCGAGGTACTCGCGCTAACAGCGTCCGCCGCGGATCAGCCGACCTCGGCAAGAATTCGCGAGTCGTACGACAAGGCCCGCCTGGCCGAATGGGTGGAGTTCGAATCCGAATGCACCAAGTGCGTGGAGGAGATCGAACGAGAGATCGCCAAGGAGAAGTTCACACTCGCCGAACTCGACGAGGAGGAACAGAACGTCGACCGGGTTCGGCGCTGGCATCGTGAGCTGAGCCTGAGAGATGTGTTCAGTTCAGTGTCGCCCGAAAAGTCGCAGGCTCACCTCGACCTTTGTACTGACGCGCTGGACCGGTTCACGACCATGGTCTACGCGACGGTCGGGCTCAGCTGAACAATTTTGCCGGAACCGCCGAAGGACCGCCAACTACCCGGCGCGCCAGCCCGCGAACGTCTTGCCTTCAGCGGCGAGGCGCTCCAACAGCGCTGCCGGCTTCCACTGCGGCCCGGACGTGGCTTCCAGTTCCTTGAGCCTGGCCACGACCTTGTCGAGCCCGATGCGATCGGCGTAGTACATCGGGCCGCCGCGGTAAGCCGGCCAGTTGTATCCGTTGATCCAGATGATGTCGATGTCCGAAGCGCGGATCGCCTTGCCCTCCTCGAGGATCTTGGCTCCCTCGTTGATCATCGGGAAGATCAGCCGCTCGACGATCTCGGACGCAGAGAACGTGGACTGCGGCTTGCCACTGGCTACGGCGAACTCGCGCACGATGCCCTCGGTGATCGGCGACGGCGACGAGTTGCGATTGGCGTCGTAGTCGTAGTAACCCGCGCCGTTCTTCTGACCGCGGCGATCCAGCTCACACAGCCGGTCGCGGATCGTCGAGCCCTTGGAGCGCTCCTTTACCCAGCCGATGTCAAGTCCGGCGAGATCGCTCATCTGGAACGGGCCCATCGCAAAGCCAAACTCGTACAGCGCACGGTCCACATCCCATGGCATCGCCCCCTCTTCCAGCAGCGCCTGCGCCTCTCGGCCGCGCTGCGCCAGCATCCGGTTGCCGACGAAGCCCGGACACACGCCGACGAGCGCAGCGATCTTGCCGATCTTCTTGGCGATCTGCATCGAGGTGTTGATCACCTCGATCGAGGTCTTATCGGCGCGCACGACCTCCACCAGGCGCATCACGTTGGCGGGCGAGAAGAAGTGCATCCCGATCACCGATTCCGGACGACCGGTGACTGCCGCGATCTCGTCGATGTTCAGCGCACTGGTGTTCGTGGCCAGAACAGCTCCCGGCTTGCAGATCGCGTCGAGCTTGGTTAACACCTCCTTCTTGATGTCCATGCGCTCGAACACGGCCTCGATCACGAGGTCCACGGTGGCCAGGTCGTCGAGCGACAGCGAACCGGTGATCAGCCCCATCCGACGATCGACGTCCGCAAGCGGGAAGCGGCCATGACTCGCGCTGCGCTCGTAGTTGCCACGCACAACGCCAAGGCCGCGGTCGAGGGCCTGCTGCTGCGTCTCGACGATGATCACGGGGATGCCGGCGTTGACGAAGTTCATCGCGATGCCGCCGCCCATCGTCCCGGCGCCGATGATCCCGACCGTGGCCACAGGGATGGTGGGGGTCTTGGACGGCACATCGGGGATCTTCCAGACCTCGCGCTCGGCGAAGAACACGTAGCGCTGAGCAGCCGATTCCGGGCTGGAAACTAGGCCTCCGAACAACTTCCGTTCGACCTTGATGCCTTCCGCGAACGGGAGGTTGACCGCCGCTTCGACGGTCTGGATGATCGCTTCCGGCGCCTTGAAACCGCGGAACTTCTTGGCGTTGGCGGCACGGAACGCAGCGAATTCGTCGGGCGACATCGGTTCCACCGGTCGCACGCTGATCTTGGCCAGAGGAGCCCCACTGGCTGCCATCCGGCGGGCAAAGTCGATCGCGTCGGCGCGCAGGCTGGTTTCCCCGGCGAGTTCGTCGACGAGACCCATTGCCAGGCACTCCTTGGCTGCGACGTGCGCGCCGGACGTCATCATCTCCAGCGCCCGACGCGGCCCGGCGATGCGCGGCAGTCGCTGAGTGCCACCGGCGCCGGGGAGCAGGCCGAGGTTCACCTCGGGAAGACCACACTTCGCGCTGGGCACCGCAATGCGGTAGTGGGCGCACAACGCCACCTCGAGCCCGCCGCCCAGGGCGGTGCCGTGGATCGCAGCAATCACCGGCTTGGGCGAACTCTCCATCACCTCTTGCACGTCGAACAGGCTGGCCCCCTTTGCGGCGCCGCCGAACTCGGATATGTCGGCGCCGGCGATGAAGGTCCGCCCGGCGCAGATCAGCACGATGGCGGTGGCCGCCGGGTCGGCGATGGCGCTCTTGAAGCCCTCGAACAGCCCGTCGCGAACGTTGAAGCTGAGTGCGTTCACCGGAGGCGAGTCGAGGGTGATGACCGCGACATCCCCTTCGAGGGTGAGATCGGTTACCTCGTTGATGACAGACATGACCACTCCTGGGCGTGACGCGTCGGATAGACGCAGCAGTTGCTTCGTGCCCTACTCTTACACCGCTCAGCAGTGCAGTCGCACGATCGCGCACCCCAACACCGGGCCATGCGCCGAGACAAACGAGGGGATCCCCACATGCGCGAAGCAGTCATCGTGTCGTACGCCAGAACCGGCCTGGCCAAATCCGCCCGCGGCGGATTCAACATGACGCCGGCGATGTCGATGGCAGCCCATGCCATCAAGCACGCCGTCAGCAAGTCCGGCGTCGAGCCGGAAGCGGTAGAGGACGTCTACCTCGGCAACGGAGCCCACGGGGCCGGCAACCTGGCCCGCCTGGCCGGTCTGCTCGCCGGCCTACCCACCTCCACCGCAGGCGCCACCATCCAGCGGCACTGCTCGTCGGGCCTCAACGCCATTGCACTGGCCGCCAACTACATAACGCAAGACGGCGCAGACGTGATGGTGGCGGGCGGGGTCGAGTCGATCTCGATGCCCAACCCGGGCATGGGCGGTGCGGCCAACATGGACCCGCGGTTGCCGGAGATGCACCCGGCCGTCTACATGGCGATGATCGAGACCGCCGACATCGTCGCCAAGCGCTACGGCGTCAGCCGCGAGTACCAGGCCGAGTACTCGCTGCAGTCGCAGCAGCGGATGGCTGCCGCCCAGGCAAATGACCTGTTCGCCGACGAGATCGTGCCGATGGCGACGAAAATGAAGCTGGTCGACAAGGCCACCAAGGAAGAGACCATCGTCGACACGATCGTCGACCGCGACGAGTGCAACCGGCCCGACACCACCATCGAAGGACTCGCCAAGCTGGGCCCGGTGCGCGGCGAAGGCAACTTCGTCACCGCCGGCAACGCCAGTCAGCTCTCCGACGGTGCCGCCGCCGTGGTGATGATGGAAGCAGCTGAGGCCCAGCGCCGCAACCTGGAGCCGATGGGCGCCTTCCGCGGTTGGGCTGTCGCCGGATGCGAACCCGACGAGATGGGCATCGGGCCGGTGTTCGCGGTGCCGCGGTTGCTCAAGCGTCACGGGCTGACCGTTGAGGACATCGACCTGTGGGAGTTGAACGAGGCGTTCGCCAGCCAGTGCTTGTACGCGCGTGACCGTCTCGGCATCGATCCGGCGAAGTACAACGTCAACGGCGGTTCCATCGCCATCGGCCACACGTTCGGGATGACCGGGGCACGCTGCGCCGGTCACATCCTGCAGGAAGGTCATCGCCGCGGCGCCAAGTGGGGCGTCGTCACGATGTGCATCGGCGGCGGCCAGGGTGCAGCAGGGCTGATCGAGATCTACTGACCGTGGCCGGGCCGCAGGTTGCCCGACCGCGATAGCCCGACTGGGCAACGGCGCCACAGCAGGCACACCCAGCAGGCACACCCAGCAGGCACACACAGCAGGCACACACAGCAGGCACATAGGGTTGCGTTTCGTGACCGACGGAACGCAACCCAAGCCCGCTACAGCTGCCACCATCGAAGCCAACCAATCAGCTGTCGCCGGGTGCGACTTCACCGACGAGGCCGACTTCGCCAGAGCCCGGCGCGGAATGCTCTCGCAGCTTCACCCAGCGGTTATCTCCGGAGCGAACGGCAAGCCGATCTGGGACGTCTCCAACTTCGACTTCCTCGAGGCCGACGCGCCAGATTCGGTGCACCCCGGCCTGTGGCGCCAGGCGCGGCTGAACAACATCCACGGGCTGTTCGAGGTGGTCCCCGGCATCTACCAGGTTCGCGGCTACGACATCTCCAACATCTCGTTCATCCGCAGCGACACGGGATGGATCGTGATCGACCCGCTGACTGTGGCCGAGACCGCAGCGGCAGCTCGGCAGTTGATCGACGAGCAGTTCGGTCGGCTGCCGATCGTCGCGGTGATCTACACCCACAGCCACGCCGATCACTACGGCGGAATCCGCGGCATCGTCACCGACGAGGAAGTTGCCTCGGGGACGATCAGGATCATTGCGCCTGCCGGGTTCCTCGAAGCTGCAGTGAGCGAGAACGTCACCGCCGGGCCGGCGATGACTCGGCG
>JBDSMK010000266.1:0-3584 GCA_039915905.1 Ilumatobacteraceae bacterium | reverse complement strand
GGCTGGATGGTGCTGCGACGAGCGGGCAGGCCGGCCTCGAAGCAACAGGCTGCACCGTACGCTCCCGTCGCAGACGACCGTGATACCGCTGCGTCCGCTGATATTGCTGCGTCCGCTGATACGCCTGCGCCCGCTGACACCGAGCGTTCCCGGAACTGGCCGCGTCCCGTGATTCTTGTCGCGTCTGTGGCCACGTTCTTCGTGATGTGGGCCCAACCGCTGTGGGAGCAGATGTTCGGAGCGGGTGAAGGCAACCTCTCCAGGCTCGCTTCCGGCGCCGGTTCGAGTGGACTGCGGATAAGTTGGAGATTGGCGTTGCGCATCGTCGCATCAGTGGTGGGTCGTGCCCCGTGGACCGCCCGCAGCGGACTCGAGAACGCAGTACCTAACACGCCGTACTCGTCACCGGGTGTGCTCGGCGCAGTGCACAACTTGTCCGGGTGGGCCGCTGCCGCCCGTCTGGTGCTGCTTGTGGCGATCCTGGTCGCGGCCGTGTGGCTGGCATGGCGGCGTCGGGATCGTCGTGCACTGGCGATGATGGTCGTCGGCATCGGTGGGCTGCTGATCGCCGCTGCCACGCTGCTCGTGATGCCGATCGGTCCCTTTGGGCTGACAGCACATCAAATGCGCTGGTTGTGGTCGCTCACGGCATACCTCTGGTTCGCAGTGCTGATGACCTTTGCCGGGTTGGCCGCCGAGCGATTCAGCCTCAAGGTCACGGCCGCGTTCGTGGCCGTGCTCGCTTTGCTGGCTGCCGCCACTGTTCCGACGTTCGTTCAGCCTCTCGGCCCGGCGGGTCGCGCCGTCGAAGGCCCGGTGGTAGCCGAGCTGGACCGTCAGATGAGCAAGTTGCAAGGAATCGGAACGGTGCTGTTCGACACCCGCAACACGCCGGTGCTGGACAACTACAGCGCGGCGGTGATGGCCGAGTTGCAACAGTTGGCAATTCCGTTCAAGGTCGACGACGAGGGCCTCGTACGCCAGCTCGGGGACCGGCGGCGGTATCTCGATGATGCTGACGTGCGGATGTACCTGCTCTACGGCAAGGATGCGTTGACGGTACCGGCGGGCGATGATCGGGTGGCTTTGGCGACTCCGCTGAACGGTGCCGAGCAGAGCGAACTGCAAGCGCTGATGACCGCGGACCCCACGGCCGCTGAGCCCTCGTCGCGCTACACCGAGCTGCTCGACATGGTTTACGCCGGCACCACCGTGGCGGTGATCATCGCACCGCTGTGATCGGAGTGCTTCGCAGTGCGGAGCGCGGCTCTGGCCTGTGGCGGAACACGAATGCGCGCAGCAGTGCGAAACGGATGAAGGCCATCAACGACCAGGCTGCCAGCAGCACGGTGATCTCTACGGCGTACGAACCATCGGCTACGACCACCAGGCCAAGTGCCAGCGAGGAGATCAACGCGCCGAGCGCCCACACCAACGTGGCGCGAACGAACTGCCTGTTGCGGTCGGAGCGGCCGCGCTGGCCGAACGTGTAACGCCGGTTCGCCCAGCTGTTGGCCAGGGTCGTGGCCGTAAGGGCAATCAAGTTGGCCGGGATGGCGCCT
Source organism: Ilumatobacteraceae bacterium (assembly GCA_039915905.1). Taxonomy (GTDB): domain Bacteria; phylum Actinomycetota; class Acidimicrobiia; order Acidimicrobiales; family Ilumatobacteraceae; genus JAODBQ01. The sequence goes on along the minus strand of JBDSMK010000266.1, from coordinate 2,022 downwards.
ACGCGGTGGCGCAGCAGGAGGAACATCGCCAGGCTGGCCGCGGTGCTCAACAAGCCGACGAAGACGAACCCGACGAGCTGGCGGCCCATGTCGTCTGGTAACGCGGTCCGTCCCAGTTTGCCGAGGTCGACCCGACCCTTGCCGCGGGCGAAGGTGCGCGCCAGGCGAGCGACGCCGCGCAGGTCGGCGGAGGCTGTGCGTCGGATGTGGACTCGCGTGTCGGGATCGTCGATCCAGTCCACTGGCACTTCGAAGACACGCAGTCCGTTGTGCTCGGCGAGTAGCAGTATCTCGGTGTCGAAGAACCACCCGTTGTCCTCCACCGCCGGCAGCAGCGACCGGGCGATGTCTGCCCGCGCCGCCTTGAAGCCGCATTGGGCGTCGCGGAAGCGGTTGAGGAACACGGCACGCAGGATGCCGTTGTAGGAACGCGAGATGAACTCGCGCTGTGGGCCGCGGGCAACAGCCGCTCCAGGTGCGAGCCGCGAGCCGATAGCCAGATCGGAGTGACCCGACAGCAGCGGGGCAACCAGTGGAAGCAGCGCGTCGAGGCCGGTGGAGAGATCTACATCCATGTAGGCGACGACCGTCGCAGTACTGGAGGTCCAAGCGGCGCGAAGAGCACGGCCGCGGCCCTTGCTGTCGAGGTGCAAGACGCGCAAGTTGGTCAGCTCGACTGCCAGAAGTTCGGCGACCTCGAGTGTTGCGTCGGTAGAGGCGTTGTCGGCGATAGTGATCTGCCAGGTGAACGGGAACTCGGCGGACAGGTAGGCGTGCAGCCGTTCGATGCTTTGGCGCAGAACGTGCGCTTCGTTGTAGACGGGTACGGTGACATCCACGACGATTGCGGATTCGCAGCCATGGGGATCTCCACCGGGTAGGTCCTGGTGCAGTGGCATCGTGGACGCCCCGGAACGTTCAGCCGCGCCGCCCGACTGCTCCACGAGATCCATTGTGTCGAACGCTACCGGCTGACCTTCGGGCACTTCCCGTCATCGAGCGAGTCGAGCCGCCAGCGAGTTGCAGATCGGGGTGGTAGAAGCGCTCGGACGTTGCACGACGAACTGTGCTGCGGGGCTCAACTCGGCAAGATCCGGTGCTTCGAGTTGGAACAGTGCGCTGCGCCCATCGATGCTCACGGCGAACCCCCCGGCGACCGGGTCGGCGACGACCTCGACCGCCATTGGTCCGCCGCCCCAACCCACTGGGGTGCCGCCGACTGCCGCACCGTCGAGCGGTTGCCAGACCGGCGTGGCTGTGCCGGTCGCGATGTCGGCGTCGATGCGCAGCGTGCCCGGCGAACCGGATAGCACCATGTTGTCGCCGGCGGGCACGATGGTGTCAGCGGTGGGTGTGTAGGCCCCGCGGATCTGGCGCCGTCCAGCGGCACGTTCCAACGCCACCCAATGGCCCTGCTCGGCGATGTACAAACCGTCGCAAGCGCCGTCAATCGCAACGATGCCGTCGCGTGGGACAGTTGCGCCAGAGTGGAGCTCGATGACGCCAGGCGGTGGGTTGCCGAACAGGTGGGCGTCGAGTTCGTAGCGCCAGGCAGTGAAACCTGGGTTCTTGAGGTTCTCCGACCAGGTGGCCAGCGCGACGTTGACCCACGCGCCCCAGGCCACGGCGAGGATCACGAGAGATGCAGTCGCCTGTTTGGCTCGGCGGCGTTGAAATGCGCCGACAGCTGTGACTGTCACGGCCGCCGGCACCAGCAGCGCGGGCAGCAGGTCGGTGAGGTACCTGTTGGCCGTGAACCCGATCAGCAACGACGGCGCGGCTGCCACCACAGTGCCGAACAACACAGCGGCCAGACAAATGGTCGGCGCCCGTCGCCGGCCACGCAACATGTACACGAGCCCGATCACGGCGAGCACGAACAACAGCGTGGCAGTTGCGGTCAGCGACGTGCTCGGAGTGTTGCTCTCCAGCGGGTAGGAGCCGAACTCGTGGGCTGGCGGACCGAACCTGGCGAACGGCGCCAGCCGTTCGAAGCGCACCGTGTCGGGCCGCAAGTACTGC
>JBDSMK010000184.1:0-3368 GCA_039915905.1 Ilumatobacteraceae bacterium | reverse complement strand
CCCGCGCACGTTGTCACGGAACCACGTGATCGAACCCGACCAACCAACCCGCTCGGCGAGCACCGTCGCAGGCATCTCCGGATGCTCCGCCAACAACGCCCGCACCCGCACCTCGAACGGAGCGAACGACGTCACCGCGGCAGACCGCTCATACTTCGGCGGCGACGTCGATGCCACCGCCTTGCCCACCGTCGTGCGCGAGATGCCCAACCGCTCCGCGATCTGCTTCTTCGGCACCCCCTCCGCAGCAAGCCTTCGAATCAACGCCCAATCCTCCACAGTGATCACTCTCCAATTGTTGAGTGTTCACTTTTCAAGCGTCGCTACTGACCAGTTTTCGAGCGTCGTCGACACTGCGCGAGCTGCTCAACCAAAGGTTCCACGGGAGGACAAGCAAGTCCTTGACGCGATCAGCGCGGGTGACATCGTTCGTCTGGACGCAGTCGCCCGCAAAGGCAAGTCTGAACACGCATTGCCAGCAGGCATGCTTGCGGGCATCATCGCCCTCGAGAGTAACCCGGTGTGGGGTCGACAGATGCTGGAGTGGGTCTGGAGCCAAGGCCACGACCCTGGTGAGTACCGACTGATCAAGACCTACCTGTCGGCCGTGCGACTCCCAGTGCAGATCACCCCTGAAATCGAGATCGAGGAAGCGCTCGGCCGCAGCCTCGTCGGCCTGATGATCGCCGAATGGAAGCAGTCCTCCGGCGATCCATTCGGGGCACTTCAGATCGTTGAGCAGTTGGAGCCGACGTCGGGTGTAGTTCTTTCCCTGTGCGATCTCTACGCGCAGACCGAGTCTTACGACCAGATCATCGAACTCACCGACGGGCTGACCAACCAGGATGACGTCACGGCCTTGCTTCTCGTCTTTCGGGGCCAGGCGTTCCGACAGCTTGGCCACAACGAATCGGCCCGACTCGTCCTCACGGAAGCGCTACGGGCGCGTAGCAGAGCTAGTGAGATCCGCTTTAGGGCCCTCGTTGAGCGGGCGCTGGCATATCACGCGGACGGGAAGAAGGGGATGGCCCGCAAGGATCTCGACAGAATCCGCGCAGAGGATGCAAGCTACCCCGGACTGGCGGAAGCCTTCACGGCGCTGGGGCTCGACACCGTCGTACCAGAACCAGATCAGGTGGCCGACGCGTCAGTCATCTCTCCAACGACACCAATCCCCCTGCCACCACCACATCTGCGTTGAACCGGGCGTCGCCCTCCGATTCCCGCCAAACCTTCAGCTGCCCTCAGCGATCAGCCGGTGATTAGGTCGGCGTAGATCATCCAACGATGACTGCTGCCGTCACACGTCTGCAGGAGCAGTCGCGACGCACCGGCGCCACCGTGATCGGGGCGGATGATCGAATTGAGCGTGGCCGCCCCGCTCGGCACTCCCGAGGCGTTGACCACCTGGTCGTTCCTGACCTCGACGTACAACCGTCCGACGACTCGGTACGCCGCGGTGAGCGTTCCGTTGCTGATGATGATCGTCGCACCGTCGACGAGATTGGGTACGGCGGCGAAGGCGCCGCCGTGCGAAGCGCGGTGGCCGGCGATCCACAACAGCCCTGGGCCACCGGGGTGATCAGCGAGCACCTGGGCGAGTGCCGGGTCGGTGATCTGGGTGACAGCGCCAGAGTCGAGCATCGCCTGGCCGCCGGCGTACACCGGGCACGAATACGACAGATCCGGAATCGTGATCGTCATGACCGCGCCGGGAAGATCACCACGACATCTCGACAGGTTCACCACGTTGGTCGGTGTCGCTGCTGCGGCAACAGGTACTACCGGCACAGCGTCAACGATTGGCGAGGTCGCGACGGGCTGAGGCGGGTCGAGGCGAACAGCAGGCGCGAGATTCGCGCTCGGTCGAGCGCCGACGTTGATAGTCGATTCGAGCGGGAGAACCTGCCCGTCAGCGAATGCGGGGCGGTCGCTGGACCACGGCAGCATCACAGCCGAGGTCATGAGGGCGGCCAAGGTCGCGAGGGCGATTGCCCACACTCGTAGGCCGGTAGGTCGGCACGATGTGAGACCTGACATTGCTGGCGCTCCCTCTCTGGTTCCGCAACTCGACGAAATGTCGAATGGTGCGGTAGCAAAGGGGTGGGTTCGCGGTAGCTCATCGCCGGACAAGCGACCAAATCAGTCCGGCGGATCAAGGCTTCCCTCTCGCCGGTCAAGCTATGGGCGCGCTGATCGCTTGGACGACAATCGGCGACCAATGGGCCGAATGGACCAGCGAGGTTTGCCGAACTACACAATTTCAAGAATTCCTCAAGGCGTCAGCAAAGCGTGCCGATACACGCAATACGCGACACAGCGAATCTGACAGACGTGTTCGGCCCGCCCGCCGCGAGTGACTGAGTGACATCAGGACAAGTTGGGAAACTCCCTTGTTCTTCCGTAAACGGTCAAACCTGCGCGAGCAGGCGCGACGGTCGCGGGCCTACTCCACTGCTATCGCAGTGGCAAGGCCGCCGGACCTCCGAACGAAGACCTCAGGAGAGCACCATGACAGACCAACGCCACCAACCCATTCCTCGGGCACCGGGCTCCAGCTCGCGCTTCGCCCGCAATGTGGCGCTCGTCGCGCTCACCGCCACTGCTGCCTTGCTGCTCGCCGTGGGACAGTCCGCGAGCGCTGGGATCGTCCCAACCGTCCAGCTCGGCACCGCCACCTATTCGGTGCTCGGTGGTCAAACTGTGACCAACACTGGCCCGAGCGTGCTGGGCGAGAGCGTCGGGGTCAGCCCCGGCTCAGCGGTTGTCGGCTTCCCACCGGGGACCGTGCTAGCGCCGGCCACCATCGAGGTGGCCAACGCCGTTTCCCTGCAAGCCCAGAGCGATCTGACAACCGCCTATGTTGACGCCGCGGGCCGCAGTGTCGAGTTCACCCAGACGAACCCCGACCTCGTAGGCCAGACTCTTATTCCGGGCGTGTACGCGGCGACCGCCAAGGCGCCGCTCGGCCTGTCGGGTCAGCTCGTCCTCGATGGCCAGGGCAACCCCAACGCTGTGTTCATCTTCCAGACCGACTCCACGCTGATCACCAGCTCGGGCAGCACGATCGAGCTGATCAACGGCGCGTCCGAGTGCAACGTGTTCTGGCAGGTCGGTAGCTCGGCCACGCTCGGCACCGGGTCGGTGTTCGTCGGCAACATTCTGGCGCTGACGTCGATCTCAGTGCAGACCGGCGTGGTAGTCCACGGCCGAGCCCTCGCCCGCAACGGCGCGGTCACTTTGGACAACGACGTATTCACCCAGCCCAGCTGCACACCATCGCCTGCGCCGGCGACAACAACCACCGTCGGCTCGACGACTCCGACCACTGTCGCCGGGATACCGACAACTGTCGGATCGGGTGCCAC
>JBDSMK010000167.1:0-8502 GCA_039915905.1 Ilumatobacteraceae bacterium | reverse complement strand
GGTATCTATCTGCTGACCTGGGAAGGCCACGCTGTGCACTTGAGGCAGGCCGCGTATGGAGGTGGACAACTGCTGCAATACGGCCGTGTTCTGGGTGTCGTTGGGCACCACCTTGAAGAATGACGGGATTTTGTCGGGGCCCAGTTGGGAAAGCGTGTTCTGATCGCCACCGAACAGACGCTTGGCGTTTTCTACCGAACAGGGGATGTCGCAGTAGTTGACCTTGGCGATCAAAGTCGACTTGGAAAGCTCGCGTTGGATCAGTTGGACAGAATCGGATGACGCTCCGTTGTTGACGTAGACGATCATCTCCACGCCACCGCTCCACTGGCTCAACTGGTTGTCGAACCCGCTCTGCAGTAGCAGCGTGAGCCCGAACAGCAGCAGCGACACGGCCGAGGTGATGACCGCGGCGACGGTGAGCGTGGTGTTGCGGCTGAGGCTGGCCCACATTTCGCGGAACGTGTAACGGATCCGGGATAGCACTACTCGTACACCCCCCTGGCTTGATCGCGCACAATGGTGCCGCGGTCGAGTTGGATCACGCGCTTGCGCATCATGTTCACGATCCGTTGGTCGTGAGTGGCCATCACCACTGTGGTTCCTGTCTTGTTGATCCGGTCGAGAAGCCGCATGATTCCCTCGCCGGTGGCCGGGTCGAGGTTGCCGGTGGGCTCGTCGGCGAGCAAAATCAGCGGGCGGTTGACGAACGCCCTGGCGATGGAGACGCGCTGCTGCTCGCCACCGGAGAGCTGGTGGGGGAAGCGGCCTTCCTTGCCGTCCAGGCCGACCAGTTCGAGCACGGCCGGGACCTGCTGGCGGATCACGTTGCGGGGCCGGCCAATGACTTCAAGAGCAAAGGCGATGTTCTCGAACACGGTCTTCGTCGCTAGCAGCTTGTAGTCCTGGAAGATGTTGCCGATGTTGCGACGCAGGTGCGGAACCTTGCTGTCGGGCATCTCGTTGATGTTGCGCCCGGCAACCCACACCTCGCCACGTTCGGGTCGCTCCTGGCGGTTCATCAGGCGCAGCAGCGTGCTCTTGCCCGAACCCGACGGGCCGACCAGGAACACGAATTCCGCCTTGGCGATGTCGAAGCTGGTGTCGCGCAGCGCGGTGACATCGGTGCCATAGGTCTTGGTGACGTTGGAGAGTTTGATCATGAGATTACGTGCACGTTTCCGGCCGACCGGTGTTGCGACTTTTGGTGTCCGGGCCGATGAGCGCCAAACAGTACCGCGCTCATTCCGCCTCGCGGCGTCGCCAGCGGAGGTAGCCGATCATGAACTCGTCGATGTCTCCATCAAGCACCGCGGCCACGTTGCCCGACTCGACCTCGGTGCGAAGGTCTTTGACCATCTGGTACGGCTGCACCACGTAAGAGCGGATCTGGCTGCCCCATCCGACTTGTGCCTGGCGTCCGGCGATGTGATCGAGTTCGGCCTGGCGTTCCTCCTCCACCTTGGCCGCGACCATCGTTCGCAGCCGGTTCATCGCCTTCTCGCGGTTCTGCAACTGACTGCGCTCCTCCTGCGAGGACGACACCAGTCCTGTCGGCTCGTGGATCAGGCGCACCGCTGACGACGTCTTGTTGACGTGCTGGCCACCGGCGCCGCTGGCCCGGAACACCTCCATGCGGACATCGGCGTCGTTGATCTCGACGTCCGGGTTGTCCAACACCGGCCACACCTGCACGCCAGCGAAGCTCGTCTGCCGACGGCCCTGGTTGTCGAACGGGCTGATCCGCACCAACCGGTGGGTGCCACGTTCAGCCGTCATCAGCCCGTATGCGTAACGGCCGGTGAGGGTGAACTCGGCAGACAGGATGCCGGCCTCGGCTCCTTCGCTGACACCGTCGACGGTGAAGCCGTATCCACGCCGCTCCGCCCACCGGCCGTACATCCGCAGCAGTATCTCGCTCCAGTCCTGTGCATCGACACCGCCATCTTTGGCGTTGATCTGGACTATGCAGTCGGCCTCGTCGTGTTCGCCGGTGAACAGACTGCGCAGGTCGAGGTCATCGAGCCGGCTGACGATCGACGCGTTGGCGATGTCTATGTCGGGTTCCTGCGAGGCGTCATCAAGCTCACGGGCCATCTCGTGCAGCAGTTCCACATCGGCGAGATCGCCAGCGAGCCGGTCGTAGGCGTCGATGTCGTCCTTCACTGCCGCGTACTCGCTGTTGATCCGCTTCGCCGCATCCTGGTCGTCCCACAGGTCCGGACGCCCGACCTCCACCTCGAGCTCGCTGAGCCTGGCCCGGTTTGGGCCTATCTTGAGGTAGCCCTCAGCTTCGCCTAGGCGGCGGCGGAGCTCTTTCAGGTCGTCGGTGTAATCACGCATTCGAGCCGTGGCAGAGCTTGAACTTCTTCCCACTGCCGCACGGGCACGGTGCGTTGCGCGCCGTCTTGGCCCACTCGTCTTTCACGAACGTCTGCTGTTTGGCGACCGCCGGCTGGGCTGTGGCGGCCGTCTCGGGGGAGATCTCACCGACTGCCGCCGCGGCCGACGCAGCTGCCGCGAAGCCGCCGCCGATGCTGTCATCGGACGAAGTCTGCTGCATGTTCTGCACTGGCGCGGGGGGCGCCTCGTGACGGATCACCTGCACGTGCATCACGTAGCGCACGAAGTCCTGGGCGATCCCCTTCATCATCGCTCCGAACATCTCGAAGCCCTCGCGCTGCCACTCCGTGAGTGGATCCACCTGCCCCATGGCCCGCAGGTTGATGCCTTCCTGCAGGTAATCCATCTCCTCAAGGTGCTCGCGCCAGCGCTGGTCGATGATCCGCAGCATCACCTGGCGCTCGACGTCGCGCATCACTTCCGACCCGAGCTCCACCTCGCGCTTCTCGTAGTAAGAAGATGCATCGGCCATCATCAGGTCGTACATCTTGTCGGGGTCGTCGAGCTCCAGCAGTTGCTCTTCGGTGATCTCGTTTGGCCAGAAGGTCTTGACCTCCTTGGCCAAGCCGTCGAGGTCCCATTCGTCGTCGGCGGCGCTGGCGCAGTAGGTGTCCAGCAGCGCGTGCACCGCGTCGGAGAGGTACTCCATCGCCGCCGACTTCAGGTCGAGTCCTTCGAGGATCTGATCGCGACGCTGGTAGATCACCTTGCGCTGCTCGTTCATCACCTCGTCGTACTTCAGCACGTTCTTGCGAATCTCGCCGTTGCGCTGCTCCACGGTTGTCTGGGCACGCTCGATCGCCTTGGTGACCATCTTGGCCTCGATGGCCTCGTCGTCGGGAAGTGCCCGCCCCATCACCCAGCTCAACGCGCCAGTGGCGAACAAGCGCATCAGTTCATCGTCGAGGCTGAGGTAGAAGCGACTCTCGCCAGGGTCGCCCTGACGGCCGGACCGGCCCCGCAACTGGTTGTCTATACGCCGGCTCTCGTGACGTTCGGTGCCGAGCACGTACAAGCCACCGAGCGCGCGAACCTTGTCGCCCTCCGCCTGGCACTCAGTCTTGAACTCGGCCAGCAGTTGGTCGTAGCGCGCGAAAGCGGCGGCACGCTCCTGGCGGAACTCCTCCGGCATCTGGCTCAGCGGCACCGGCAGGGCGAAGTCGTCGACGAGCACGTCCACCGAGTGCCCCTCGGTTATCACGGCCTGCCTGGCAAGGCCCTCCGGGTTGCCGCCGAGAATGATGTCGACGCCACGTCCGGCCATGTTGGTGGCCACCGTCACGGCGTGCAAGCGACCGGCCTGGGTGACGATCTGTGCCTCACGGGTGTGCTGCTTGGCGTTGAGCACTTCGTGGTCGATGCCCCTTTGAGTCAACAACCGCGAGAGATGCTCGCTCTTCTCGACGCTGATGGTGCCAACCAGCACCGGCTGACCCTTTTCGTACTTGGCGGCGATGTCGTCGGCGACTGCATCGAACTTGGGCATCTCGGCCTTGTAGATCAGGTCCGGCTGATCGACGCGGATGACCTTCTCGTTCGTCGGTACCGGCACCACGGCCAGCTCGTAGGTCCCGGCCAGCTCAGCGGCCTCGGTCTGCGCCGTGCCCGTCATGCCGGCGAGCTTGTCGTACATCCGGAAGTAGTTCTGCAACGTGATCGTCGCGAGGGTCTGGTTCTCTTCCTTGATCTTCACGCCCTCTTTGGCCTCCACCGCCTGGTGGATGCCCTCGCTCCAGCGGCGCCCCTCGAGGACACGCCCGGTGAACTCGTCGACGATCTTCACCTCGCCGTTCTGGATGATGTAGTCCTTGTCGCGCTTGTACAGCTCCTTGGCCTTCAACGCCACCGCAAGTTGGTGCACCAGGTTCTGCTGCACCTCGTCATACAAGTTGTCGATCCCCAGCGAAGCCTCGACCTTGTTGATCCCCTCGTCGAGCGGGACCACCACTCGCTTGTCCTCTTCGACCTCGTAGTCGACGTCGCGGCGCAAGGAGCGCACGATGCTGGCAAAGCGGTAGTACAGCTTGGCCGCGTCGGCGATGCGGCCGCTGATGATCAACGGAGTTCTGGCTTCGTCGATGAGGATCGAGTCGACCTCGTCGACGATCGCGTAGTTGTGGCCCCGCTGCGTCTTTTCGGCCAGCGTGTTGGCCATGTTGTCGCGCAGGTAGTCGAAGCCGAACTCGTTGTTCGTGCCGTAGGTGATGTCGGCGGCGTAGCTGGCCCGCTTCTCCTCCGGACTCTCCTTGAAACCTGGGATGATCAGGCCGACCTCGAGGCCGAGCCAGTTGTGGATTCGACCCATCCACTCGGCGTGGAACCGGGCAAGGTAGTCGTTCACCGTGATGACGTGGACACCTTTGCCACCGAGGCCGTTGAGGTACGCCGGCAGCGTGCTGACCAGGGTCTTGCCCTCGCCGGTCTTCATCTCCGCGACCCAACCGAAGTGAAGCGCAGCTCCACCCATCAACTGCACGTCGAAGTGGCGCTGGCCGATCACCCGGGTGGCTGCCTCGCGGGTTACGGCGAACGCCTCTATCAAGATGTCGTCGAGCGTCGCGCCGTTTTCGAGGCGCTGGCGGAACTCACCCGTCTTGGCTTTCAGCGCGTCGTCGCTGAGCTTGGCCATTTCCGGGGCCCGGGCGTTGATGTCTGGCACCAAGCCTTCGAGTGCCTTGAGTTTCTTGCCTTCGCCGGCGCGGAGGATGCGATCGAGTATGCCCATGGGGCGCCAATCCTACCGGCGCGTCCCAGGTGGGGGCTGTCATGTAGGCGGCAGATCGTCGACGGCCACAGGTCCGGGCCGCAGGTCCTGGCCACAGGTCCGGGCCGCAGGTCCTGGCCGCAGGTCAGCGGCGCGCGTCAGTGCTGCAAGTCAGCGCGGCGCTGGCCGCAGGTCAGCAGCGGGCCCAGGTCGCTGGTCAGCGCGGCGGGTCAGTGCCGCTCGCTAGCGCGGGCCAATGGCACGCCGGCGTAGGCCGCTGCCACCATCGAAGCGAAGTGATACACCGCGTCCTCTTCTGCAGTGAAGATGCCCGGCACGAAGCGCGGCGAGTCGAGCCCGCGTTGCACCGATTCCACGGCAGCCCAGTCCTCGCGGTTGGTGACATCCCAGAAGTCGACTGCAAACGCCGGATCGAACCCTGCGGCGTCAACATCGTCTCGATCGAACAGCCACTGGCACTCGATCCGCGAGGTCGTCGGGGTAAGAGGTTCGATGCGATGAGTGAGCACGTAGTCCGGATGCAGGCTGACCAGCAGGTTGGGGAACAGATTGAGGTACAGCACCTGCCGTCGACGCTGGTCGTCGAGCCCGGCGAAAGGCGCTAGCGGGGAACGTCCGTCGAGGCTCATCGTTGCGGCATGGTCGGCGAGACGCATCGCTCCACCGACAAACGCTCCAGGTAGGTCGTGGATGTTGACACCGCTGTCGGCCGGCGACACCCTGCACAACTCCGGGTGGATCAACGGGCAGTGGTAGCACTCGTGGTAGTTCTCGATGGCCACTTTCCAGTTCGCTCGCAGTTCGTAGCGATGCGTCGCTGCGACCACCAACCGCTCCGGGCTCCACGGGGCGACAAGTTCCGCAAACCCGCCGAGATGTCCGGCGAATGGACCGGCGTTGTTGTCGCTGTTGACGAACAGCCACCCGCCCCACTGCGCCAAACCAACCGGCAGCAATCCGAGTTCATCTGGTACCAGGTTGGGTACGTCGCCGCAATGTGGCGCGATGCGCAGCGCACCGCCGAGCCCGTAGGTCCACGCGTGGTAGGGGCATTGCACCACGCCGCGCACAGTCGTTGCTCCACATGCCAACAGTTCGTGGCCTCGATGTCGGCAGATGTTTGCAAAGGCGGCCAGCGTGCCTTCAGCGTCGCGAGTGATCAGCACGCCACTGCCACCGACGTTCACCGCCGCCTGGTTGGCAGGCCCGTGGTTGGCAGGCCCGTGGTTTGACGTACCGGGCGCCGAGCCGCCAGCAGGGCCTCGTGCCTGGCTTTCCACCGAATCTGGCGGCAGGATCGAGTCGAGCCGGCCAGCACACACCCAGCCGCCGTCGAACAGCCGTCGCCGCTCCCAGTCGAGCATCGCCGGGTCGACGTACGCCGCTCGCGGCAGCATGCGGGCGTGCCCAAAGGGTTGGCGAGTGGCATTCAGCTGCGCCGGGTCCAGCGGTGCCAGATCGATCATTGCGGCGACGATACCATCGATACTGATTATCCAGTCAGTATCGATGGGTGATGAAGCATCGGCGATGCTTCATCGGCGATGCCTTGCGAACGATTGTTCGATCGGGCAAGATGGCCCGATGAGGGCTCCAGCTCCCCCGGCCGAACCGATGCCCCTTGGTCACCGTGTCCGGGTGCCCGCCGAGGCTGCTGCGCGGCAGTGTTCGCTGTTCGACGTCGCCGAACCCACTATCGACTCACAGTTCATCGGGCTGAATCGCACCTGGCTCGACGACACCGCATGGGTCGACCACGTCTTCAGCTGGATGTCTGGCGCCGACCACGTGCTAACCGCGCTCGTAGCGGAACTGCGCTGGCATCAGCGCGAGGTGACGATGTACCAGCGTCGCCTGCCGGAACCAAGGCTCACGTCGTGGTGGGACGTCCGCGGTGGCAGGCCCGAACCGCTGCCCCTGCTCAACGAGGCCCGCCGAGTTCTAGCCGGGAGATACGCCAAGCCGTTCGATTCGATCGGCTTCAACCTGTATCGCGATGGCAGCGATTCGGTGGCGTGGCACAGCGATCGCGAGCGCTTCGAGCACGAAGACCCGGTGGTGGTGATCCTCAGCACCGGGGCGACCCGGCATCTCCGGATCCGCCCTTCCGGCGGTGGACCATCGCGATCGTGGTCACTAGGGCATGGCGACCTGTTGGTGATGGGTGGTTCGTGTCAGCACGATTGGCAACACTGCGTACCCAAGAGCGCACAGGCATGCGGTCCACGCCTTTCAATCATGTTCCGCCATCACCTGGCTGGCCACTTCGCGGCCGGGTAGCGTCGGCCAACGGTGAAGAAGAATGTCGCAGAGCGCCGCACCGAGATCCTTGCCGCCACTGTCGCTGTGATCGCCGAGCGCGGTTTCGGTCACACCCGGATCGCAGACGTCGCAGCTCGGCTGGGCACCTCCACCGGGTTGCTGCACTACCACTTCGAATCCAAGGATCTGCTACTGGCGGCCGCCTTCGAACACGCAGCACAACGCGACCTGATCCGGCTTTCGCAGGCAATCGGCGCGGATGGCGACCCGCTGGAGCGTCTGGTGGCTGTTCTCGACCTCTATCTTCCGGCGGTGGAAGGCTCGTCGTGGCCGATTTGGATCGACGCCTGGGGCGAGGCGCTTCACAACCCGGCACTGCGATCGACGAGTCAACGCCTCGACGCGGCATGGAAACAGGGTCTTGCCGATGTGATCGAGCAAGCAGGCGGCCACGGATCGCTGCACTGTGCCGATCCGGCAGGTGCCGCCCGCCGACTAGGGGCACTAGTTGATGGACTAGGCGTGGACCTGACGTTGAACGGCGGAGACGATGACGAGGTGATGATTCAGCGGCAGGCTCGAGCACGCAACTGGCTGCTAACAGCCGCCGAGGTGGAGCTGCACCTGGCGCCAGGACGTCTGACGCAGGTCCCCGGCTCAGCACGCCGGGACCAGATGGAGCAACGCCCGACGGTTCACCCGAACGACATCGGGCGTGGCAGCAACGGCGATGCACTGCACATCGGCAACGCCAGCGGCGAGGAGTGAATCCCGCGCCGTCCGCAGCGTGGCGCCGGTGGTGACGACGTCGTCCACAAGCAGCACTGCCAGACCGGGCCGCGGCGCCCTAGCGCGGAATGCCGCCGTGTGCTGCAGCCGGTCGGCCCGGCCGTGGCCGGACTGGCTCTGCCCGTGCGAGCGGTACAACAGCCGGCGACATGGAACACCGAGCTCGCGGGCGACCGCCCTGGCCAACATCTCGGCCTGATCGAATCCACGTCTGCCAGCGTTCGACGGTGAAGTCGGCGCCCAGGTGACGACGTCGACGACCTCGGGCTGCAGGCGCCGGACCATCAACGCTGCGAGATGCCGCGCCACGCCACGCCGGTTGC
>JBDSMK010000160.1:0-8261 GCA_039915905.1 Ilumatobacteraceae bacterium | reverse complement strand
AGCGCTACACCGCCGGTTTGCGGTGCGACGGCGCCGACGGCACCGCAGCGTTGATCAAGTGGCGCGAGGACGGCACGTTGCGCCACGAGTTGCACTACCGCAACGGCCAGCGAATCCGTTGACTGTCCGCGTCCGTTGAATGTCTGCGCGCCTCGTCGATTTATCGGCTCACCAATTGCGCAGCAGCGCCTCTGCGCAGGCCAGCTCCGCCACCACGGCTGCGACGGTGCGTTCCTCGTGCACCAATCCGGCGGCCTGGCCGGCATAGATAACGAACTCATCGAAGTCCTCGCGCCTGGCCGCGTCGAGCAGGTGCTGGCGCTCGCGTACGGCAGTGTCGCCTGCCAGTTCCTCGACACGTTCCTGCCACCTGTCGCTGAACTTGTTGCGCAGTGCCCGCCCACCGATACCTGTTGGCCACACGTGGCCGAGGGCAGTGTCGAACGCTTCGGTGTACACGGTGTCGCCGAGCCCGGCGTCAATCACTCGGGCCCGCTTTGTCGCCGTCCAGGAGGTCTCTGGGCATCCGAGGAAGGCCGTGCCGATCCATGCCCCTGCAGCACCGGCCGCGATCACTGCCGCCAACCCGCGTGAGGTGGCAATTCCGCCGGCGGCGAGCACCGGCACGTCGACCCTGTCGAGCACCGCCTCCAACAACGGCAGTGTGGCCACCCGGTCGCGGCCGTGACCGCCGGCTTCACCGCCGCGGGCAACGATCAGGTCGATCCCTGCCGCAGCCGCGGCTTCAGCTTCCTCGACGGTTCCGACCTGTGTGGCTACGACGATGTCGGCGTCGTGCAACCTCGGCAGATGTATCGCGTAGTCACCGAAGCTGACCGACACGAACCGCGGCCGCAGTTCGGTGACGAGGTCTACGAGATCGGGATGGTGGTCGAGCCGACACGCCACGAGACCGATGCCGAACGTGTCGGTGGTGGCCGCGACGATCTCCACCTCGGCGCGGGCCTGCTCGACGGAATGGCTGTAAAGCCCGACCATCCCCAGCCCGCCTGCGGCACTCACCGCCGCGGCAAGTCGACCACCGGCTGGTCCGGCCATCGGGGCCGAGACCACCGGTATTTGCAGTGCGAAACGTTCTGTCAACCAGGTGTCGATCACACCTCGAGTCTGCCAACTCGCCGGGCGGAGTTCGTCAGTGGCGGCTCGCGTACTCGACGGGGAGCGAGCTGACCCGATGTGGGCTCATTCGTGGCGGTGAGGGTGTCGGTGGTGGATGTCGGGTAGGTGTGGGTGGTTGTGCGCGAGCGCAAGGTGCCGGTGGTAATCCCCTTCGATGATCTCGATCGCCTCCGGCCTGTGGTGGATTTCGGTCGGGTCGATTGCGTGGGCGTGTTCTATGGCCGTGTGCTGGTGGGCGTGGGCGTGGTGGGCGGTGCCGACGATGATCACCCCGAGCAACGAAATTCCGAAGGCCACGGCGATCCGTGCACTGAGGCCGTCACCGTTGATCGCCCACGACAACGCGGCTCCGATGAATGGGGCAAGCGCGAAGATCGCCTGTCCTCGTGCGGCACCGATCAGGCGGGCACCGGTGATCCACAGGGTGATCGATGCCCCATAGCCGATGGCACCGATCGCCAACGCGGCGAGGACAACATGCACCGGCGGCGCACCCGTGAGCGCTAGGCCGAGAGCGAGGTTCACGGATCCGGCGACGATTCCCTTCGCGGTGGTGATCCGTTTCGGGCTGTACGCGTCGAGTCCCGCTGTGACGGCGTTGTCGATGCCCCAGCACAGGCACGCCCCGGCGACGAGCAGCTCGCCAACCACGACGCTCGTGCCACCGGTTCCGGTGAGCACGATGCTCCCGACGAGCACCACCGCGATCCCTAGTAACGATCGACGACCGATGTGCTCGCGCAGAAACACCGATGCGATCACTGCGGTTGCTACGAGCTCCAGGTTGAGGAGCAACGCAACGGTCCCTGCAGGTGTGCGATCGAGCGCGAGGACCAGCAGCACCGGGGCAACCCCTCCACCGAAGACAACGGCAAGGAACAACTGACCACGTTGCTTGGGCGTTGGAACATGGCGATGCTCGCTCAGCACGAATGGCGTCACGGCGATCGCTGCACCTAGGTACAGAAGTCCAGCCAATGCAACCGACCCGGCATCGTCGACGAGCAGCTTCGTTAACGGCGTCGCCGCGCCGAACAACACCGCGGCCGTGGCGCACCATAACCAACCATGCCGCTGCGTCGCGTTCGCACTCACATCGGAACGCTAATGGGGCTCCACTATTCGGTTCGCCCTGGAGGGCTTTACGGTTGACGGCGTCGGTGCGTGGTCTCAGCAGTGGTAGGAGCCGGTGACTTGCTTCTTGGATGCGAAGTCGGCACCGCTGAAGGTCCCCCCGCTCAGATCCGGTGCGATGTCAATCGTGGCGTCGGAAACCGAGAAGACGCCCTTGCCGTCCTTCTGGTACAAGACGGCTCCGGCGTGGTGACCTCCGGTCGAAGCGGTCGACCCGCTGAGGTCCGTCAACGTGATCGCGAAATAGGTGGTGTCGTTGCCAGGGGTTGCCGGATCGCGGAAGACGAACTTGTTCTCGTCGAGCACATGGCTGCATCCGCCGGAGGAGATGGTGTACGTCTGACCGTCGAAGCTGGCCGACGCACCCGCGGCGAGCGAGGTGGAAGTTGTGCCGGTGCTGCCGCTGCTGCCGGTGCTGCTGCTGCTGTCGGTGCTGTCGGGGAATGACGTGAACTGGCCGCCGTTGCCGTCCGAGCTCTGCACCATGTAGTCACCGGGTACGAAGTCGTGATCGATGCCACATGTTGCACCCGGCTTCAATGCAGCGACGGTGGCCACGGTGGCGCCGCCGGAATTGGTGATCGTGACCGTCAGCGGCCCGATGTTGCCTGGATCCGCCATCACGACCACACCCTTTATGTGCGCGAACGACGGACCGGGCAGCGCGTCGAAACCCTGCTTGGCGGCAGTGTGGGTGAACCGGAACGTCACGACGTGTTTTGCGTCGGCGGTCGTCTGCATGCAGTCCGTCGTCGGCGTCGACGTGGCTGCGCTGTCGGCGGTGGAAGCGCTTGTCGCTGACGGTCGGGTATCGACGGCCACCGGCGTGGTGGCCGTGCTGCTGCCGCAGCCCGCAACGAGGACTACAGCGCCTACAGCGAGGGCGCACAGTGCTGAGCGAGAGTTCACGAGAACCGTCCAACCATGTTGGCGACGGGGTGATTGCTCAATTGACGTGGGGCGACCAGGACCCATGACCTGCACCCCATGACCAGTGCAACAAGGCTGCCTCATTGGACCATCCCTCCCGCCTAGCGTGGAAAGCGCGGGACAATTTGCAGAGAGTATGGTCCCGAGGTCGCCGCCGCAAGAGCCCATATGCAGCTCGCAAGAGCCCATATGTATCTGGAGACACTCCATCGTCATCTGGGCTTGAGTGGGGACCTTCGCGACCTCGACCTCACGGGTTCCGCGCAAGATCAGCACCCGGCCTGGTTCCAACAGCGTCGATGACGGGTATGGCGTAGGTCCGAGCACTAGGAGCAGCGATGAATGACACGATGAAGCAGGCCTGGAACGATGTCGCCGAGGACTTCGCCCGACTTGGCAAGGTGATGAAGGAGCAGTACCAGGGCCACACGTCAGATGGTGCGCCCGACGCCGATCGGGCGGACGCCGCCGAAGGGGTGCGAGCCGCGTTCGAACGTCTGCTGGCGGCGGGACGCGATTTCGGCGACCGCATTGCCGACGTTGTGACGGCCGATGAGGTGAGAGATCAGGCCAAGCAGACCGGGCAGCGGTTGAACGAAGCTACGACCACGTCCGCCGACGTTCTCGGCGAGCAGTTGCGCGGCGTTTTCAAGCGCGTCGGCCGACGCTCCGACGCTGGCGAATCCGAAACGGATGCCGAGGATGCTCCGGTTGACGCAACCCACGTCGGTTCCGCCGGATCTGCTGCGGAAGACGCCCACGAGGTAACCGGAGCGAACACCTTCGACAAGCGGACGGACGAATTGCCCGGCTGACGCCACGTGCGACGACAAAGTCGTTGCCCGCTGCGCTGACGTCAGGTGGTCCTCGTCATCGGGTGAACGTGAGGTGAGTGACGCCACTAGGCGTCGAGACCACCTCCACGTCGTACTGCAGTTCCAACGCCTCAAGGCCGTCCCACAGCCGAACACCGCGGCCGAGCAGGATCGGCACCTGCACGATGTGCAGGTGGTCGACCAGGCCGGCGGCGATGAACGCGCGCATCATGGTCGCCCCCCCGCCGATGCGGACGTCCTGACCGCCGGCAGCGTCGCGCGCAACCTCGAGTGCATCCGCTGGTGCGGCGTCGACGAAGTGGAACGTAGTGCCGCCCTCCATTTCAAGCGATGGGCGCGCACGGTGGGTCAGGACGTAAGTCGGGGTGTGGAACGGCGGGTTGTCGCCCCACCACCCGCGCCACTCTGGGTTGTCCTGCCAGCCCGGAGGGCCGAACTTGCCCGCGCCCATGATCTCCGCACCGATCCCAGGTCCGTGCCGATCGGCCATCACGTGATCGACGCCCTCGGTGCCGCCCGCCTCGCCGAGGACTTCGCGGCGGCCGAACCGAGTGGCGAACATCCAATCGTGGAGCCGATGCCCGGCGTGGCCCAACGGCGCGTCGAGGGTTTGCCCCTCACCAGTGGCGAACCCGTCGAGCGAGATCGAGAAGTTGTGGATGCGGACGCGCGACATAGCGGCTCCTACGGGTGGCGGTGCTAAGGATGGTGGTCGGTGGGCTGGTTTACCTGGTTGACCTGTGCAGCGGCGCGAAGTTCATCGGCGTGGATTCAGGCGACCTCGAGATGGTGAGCGAGCTTCTGCATCGTCTGAAGTCCGAGCTCGACAGCGCCGAAGCCGATCTTTGCATCTCGCTCGACGGTGCTCGCCGGCGTATCGCTCATTGCTTCTCCAATGTCGGTAGGGATGCGCTTCGGTCGGATGTGCGCCCGAGATGTGCATCGAGGCGGTCGAGACGGTGTTCCCATGCAGCTCGCGTGTGCTCGGCCCATGCGGCGATCTCGACCAGAGGCTCCGGCCGCAGCTGGCATGGCCGCCGTTGTCCATCTCGGCCGCGACTGATCAGCCCCGCCCGCTCGAGGACCTTCAGATGACGGGAGATGGCCGGGAGACTGATCGGGAACGGCTCCGCCAACTCGAGCACGGTTGCCTCACCGTCGGCCAATCGACGCACGATGGACCGCCGCGTAGGGTCCGACAAGGCGGCAAAGACGACGTCGAACCCATCGGGGGCCGTGACGGTCATAGTTGCCCTCGCTCCTGCATACTTCACAAGTTGGTTATTTAACAGAAGTGACTACCTGAGTCAAGGACGCCGATGGACCAGTGAGCTTCGCTGAACCGCGAGGCCCCTGGCAGTTGGCGGAGGTGAACGGGAATCGAACCCGCCAGACGGGGATCGCCCGTCTCAGCCGCTTTGAAGGCGGTGGAGCCCACCAGGTGCCCTCGCACCTCCATTCGCCATCGTAGCTTCGGTCTACCGCGTCAACAGGTGTTTGTGCGGCCTCGCCTGGCTACTGTCACGATCATGAAAAGGTTGCTGCTCCTCCTCGCCCTCATTGGTCTCGCCGCCGTCGCATACAAGAAGGTTCAGAGCTGACATTCACGCTGCTGTGCTCGGACGCAGCATTCGAACGCGACGGAGCACGTTGGGCGGAGGCGGCGGCCGGGCTGCAGACTGTGCGAGTACGCCCCGGTGACACCCTGGCGGTTGACGACGTGGCCCGGATCGAGATTGCCTGGTTCTCTGCCGACCTGTTCCCGCAACACTCCGGGCCGTTTCTTCGCGTTGCCCTCGACGCCCCAAACCTACGGTGGATGCACGTGTTCAACGCCGGGGTGGACCATCCGGTGTTCGCCAGGTTCACCGCCCGCGGCGTGCGCCTGACGACATCTGCAGGGGCATCGGCGATTCCGATCGCGCACACCGTGATGATGCATCTGCTGGCGATGTGTCGGGGTGTGCGCACCTACGAGACGAATCAGCGCGGACGCATCTGGCAATCGATTGCCAACGTCGATATGGAGGGACGAACGTTGGCCGTGATCGGACTCGGGGCGATCGGCTCGGAAGTCGCCCGCCTCGCCGCTCGGTTCGGGATGAGCGTGATCGGGCTACGACGCACCCCCGCGCCGGACGATCCGTGCGAGACGTGGGCGCCGGGGCGGTTGCCTGAACTTCTGGCCGTAGCCGACGACGTGGTGCTCGCTGCACCGCTCACCGATGCGACGCATCACATCATCGGCGTTGCTGAGTTGGCGATGATGCGCGCCGGCGTGCACATGGTGAACATCGGACGCGGTGAACTGGTGGACGAACCGGCGTTGATAGCGGCGTTGCGTTCCGGACACGTCGGCGCGGCTGCGCTGGATGTGTTCGCCGCCGAACCGTTGCCTGTCGACAGCCCGTTGTGGGACATGCCCAATGTGACGGTGACGCCACATGCGGCGGGCGGCACGGAGCTTTCGCACCGCCGCGCCGCCGACATGTTCGTGGAGAACCTCCGGAACTTCTGGCGCGGCGCACCGCTGCGCAACGAAGTGTTCTAGCTGTCCTTGTCGGCCCTCGCCGGCCCGCTTCGGCTGATTTCGTTGACTTTCTGATCACCCGTCGCTAGCGTCGTTGACGACTTCCCCCAGTTGAACCGAATATCGAGTTCTTGGGGGTTCCCCTGTGCCGGAGTCATCTTTTCCACCGATTGGTAGGCCGACGCCTGGGCGGCCGATCGTTACCTGCTGGGCTGTCAAGGGTGGTAGCGGCACCACGGTGGTTGCCTGCAGCCTGGCCCTCCTCGCCGCCCGTACCTCGCCGACGATCCTCGTCGATCTGGCCGGCGACTGCGCCGTCTGCCTCGGGTCCGCCGATCCCGCCGGACCTGGCGTGGTGGAATGGATGGAGTCGCCAAACGCCGATACCGACGCCTTGTCTCGTCTCGCGGTGTCGATGGCCGATGGTTTGCATCTACTGCCGCGTGGCCAGCACGCTCTCGTCGTCCCTGGTCGTTGGGGTCACTTGGCCGATGCTTTGGTGAACCTCGCCGCCGCAGCGGACCGGCCCACGATCATCGTCGACGCCGGTACCGGCGAGCCGGATGCGGAGTTGCTAGCCGTGTCCGAGCAGTCCCTGCTCGTCATTCGCCCATGCTTCTTGGCGCTGCGACGGGCCACCCGGCTCACCGTGCGGCCGACAGCTGTGGTGCTGGTGGATGAGCCGGGGCGCTCGTTGAGCTCGCGCGACGTAGAACATGCCCTCGGCGTGCCGGTCATCGCCGAGACGGTGCTGGACCCTGCGGTGGCGCGCGCTGTCGACGCCGGCCTTCTGGCGTCACGGTTGCCGCGCTCGCTTGCCCATCAGCTGCGCGGCGCGGCATGAACGCCCTCGGACCCCGCACTCGAATCGCTGGCACCCAGTTGCCTGAAACACAGTCGCCTGGCACCCAGCTGCCTGGCACCCAGCTGTCTGGCACCCAGCTGTCTGGCACCCAGCTGTCTGCCACGTTCGACGTGTTCGATCCGGTCGCCGAAGGGGCGCCGCTCGGTGGACTGGAGCGATGGCTTGCCGACCCACAGATCACCGAGGTGATCTTCAACCGTGGCACCGATGTGTGGGTCGAACGCGATGGACGATTGCACCGTGTCGGAGCGATGCGCCCGCAGTCGGTGCTCACCGCGCTGGAGCACATCCTCGCCCCCATAGGCCGCCGCCTGGACCGGTCTTCGCCCACTGTGGATGCCCGTCTGCCCGATGGCTCACGGGTCTGCGCGGCGATCCCGCCGGTGGCCATCGACGGGCCGACGTTGGCCATCCGCCGCTTCGCAACGCGCCCCGTCCCGCTCGCCTCGTTCGCCAGTCCCGCCGTGGTCGAACTGCTGCAACGACTGGTCGAACAACGCTGCAACGTCGTTGTCAGTGGAGCCACGTCATCGGGTAAGACCACGTTGCTCAACGCGTTGGTCGGGCAAGTGGGTGCCCACGAGCGGCTGATCACCATGGAAGACGTCGCTGAGTTGCGCCTCGAGCATCCACACGTCGTGCGACTCGAAGCTCGCGCCGCCACACCCGACGGGGTTGGCCAGATCGTGCTCGCCGAACTGCTGCGAACCGCGTTACGGCTGCGGCCCGATCGACTGGTAATCGGCGAGATCCGTGGTGGAGAAGCAGCTGATCTGCTGCAGGCGCTGAACACCGGCCACGACGGTTCGTTGGCCACGTTGCACGC
>JBDSMK010000038.1:0-4379 GCA_039915905.1 Ilumatobacteraceae bacterium | reverse complement strand
GGCCAGTGACGAGTTCCCGATCAAGGCGATCGTGCTCGTCACCCACAACATCGAGGAGGCTGTGCTGCTCGCCGACCGGGTCGTGATCCTGGGCACCAAGCCGGGCAAGGTGGAGCTCGAACTGATGATCGACCTGCCTCGACCGCGCGACCGCCATGGTGTCGACTTCGAGTCGTTCGTGGAACGGATCTACAACGTGATGACCGGGCGTCCACCACAGACACGCGAGTCGCCTCCGGCCACTCCGGCCAACGCACCGCTACCGCACGCCAACGTCGACTCGCTATCGGGTCTTGCCGAGATCCTTGCGGGTCTGGGCCCGGTGACAGTGGCCGAGACGGCCGACGAACTCGGACTCGAGGTCGACGATCTGCTGCCCCTCGTCGACGCTCTCGAACTACTCAAGTTCGCTGTAGTAGACGGTGGTCGGCTGGCGCTCACGGAAGCCGGCGTAACGTTTGCGGGCGCCGACATCCAGCCCTCGAAGCAGATCTTCGCCCGCGCCGTGTACGAGCACGCGCCACTCGTACACGTGATCGTCAATGCGCTGGAACGGGCCAGCGACGGCACGCTGCGCGGCGGCTTCTTCCGCGATATCCTGCGCCGCTCGTACAGCGAATCGGAGGTCGAACGCCAACTGGACGTGGCCGTCAACTGGGGCCGGTACGCCGAGTTGTTCTCGCTCGACGCTGATCACGACGAGTTCGTCGTCGATCCTGACAGGATTCCGCTCTCGGCACTTTCGCCTTCGCGATGAGCTTCACGTTCCGCACCGTTGCCTCCAAGGGCGGCCTCGGTGGGCCGCCACCGCGCCGACCGCGACCGCCTCGCGAACGTCGGGGCTACTCCGGATGGTTGTCGCTCGGACGCCTTCGTCGGTTGACGTTCGTGGATTTCGCGGTCGGCGCTGCGGTGCTCGTCGCGCTGTACGTCATCGTCCGAGTGGGCCGCGACACGACGTTGTCGTTCGCGCCGACGAACGTGTCGTCGATCGACACGTCTCCGGCGCTTCTGCCGTACTACGCGGCACGCAGCCTTTTGCGGATGTTCATCGCCCTTGGCGCGAGCTACCTGTTCACGTTCGTCTACGCCTACGTTGCGGCGCACAGCCGCCGGGCCGAGAAGATCATGATCCCGGCGCTTGACATCCTCCAGTCAGTACCTGTGCTCGGTTTCCTGTCAATCACCGTCACCGGTTTCATCGCCTTGTTCCCCGGTTCATACCTCGGTCTGGAACTCGCCTCGATCTTCGCCATCTTCACCGCCCAGGCGTGGAACCTGACGTTCAGCTTCTACCAGTCGTTGATCAGCCAACCCGGCGATCTCGACGAGGCAGCGCGCCTCATGCGGCTGTCACGCTGGCGCCGGTTCTGGCAGCTGGACGTGCCCAACGGCACCATCGGGCTGGTCTGGAACGGAATGATGAGCATGGGTGGCGGATGGTTCTTCCTGGTCGCCTCGGAGGCCATCAGCGTGCTCAACAAGCAGTACGCATTGCCCGGTATCGGTTCGTATGCAGGCGCTGCTATCGACGCCGGGGCTCTCGGCGATATGGGCCTCGCGGTGCTCACCATGATGGTGGTCGTCGTAGGTGTCAACATCGTGTTCTGGCGGCCGCTGGTGGCTTGGTCGGAGAAGTTCAAGAACGAGCAGTCTGAAGCCGCCGAGGTGCCGCGATCACTGGTGCTCAACTTGCTGCGCCGCAGTCACTGGCCGCGACAGATGGGGCGCATCCGCCATCGACTGGCGGAGCCGATCAACCGGTTCGGCGATCGAATCTTCGGACTCGACACCGGGTTCGAGCTGGCTCCTGAGAAGACGGGCCGCAACCGCGACCTGGCGTTCTGGGTGCCAAGCCTGGCAGTGATCGGCTTCGGGTTGTGGAAGCTGATCGCTTACGTCACCGCCGAAGATGGTTGGCGGATCTTCCTCACCCCGCTGTGGGACGGGCTGATCACCTTTGCGCGAGTGATCGCGCTGATGATCGTCGCCACGCTGATCTGGGTTCCGATCGGGGTCAAGATCGGTACCAACACGCGGGCTTCACGCTTTGCCCAGCCGATCGTGCAGGTGCTGGCCAGCTTCCCGGCCAACTTCCTGTTCCCGTTTGCCGTGTGGGCCTTCATTCGCACCGGCATAAGTCTCAACCTCGGCGGGGTCCTGCTGATGAGCCTCGGGGCGCAGTGGTACGTCCTGTTCAACGTGATCGCCGGGGCCCAGGCGATCCCCAGCGACCTCACCGAGGCCATGGATGACCTCGGGGTACACGGCTGGCAGCGTTGGCGACGGCTACTCCTACCCGCCATCTTCCCGAGTTACGTGACCGGTGGGATCACCGCCACCGGTGGGGCGTGGAACGCCTCGATCGTCGCCGAGATCGTCACCTATGGTGGCACGACGCTCACCGCCACCGGGCTCGGCGCATACATCGCCGACGCCACGCAGACCGGCGACTTCCACCGCATCCTGGCCGGCGTGACCGTAATGGCGATGTACATCGTCGGGGTCAACCGGCTGTTCTGGCGCCGGCTGTACAGCATCGCCGAGACCCGCTACCTGTGACCGGCTGACCAGGATCGCCGTTCCTGTCGCGATGCCTGAAGCGATGCCTGACGCGAGGGCGGTCCGTTGCGTACTCGGCCGATCTTGTAGGTTCCGGGGCGATGCGCATCACCTTGCCGAGCGGCACGCCTGCCGCGATCGCCCGTCCCAGCGGCGCCGCCACCGACGGTCCGCCGCCGATGGGCCTTGTAATCGCCCCGGACATCTTCGGGTTGCGACCGTTGTACGACGACCTCGTGGCACGTCTGGCCGACGAATGGAACATGACGGTGTGTGCGGTCGAGCCGTTTCCGGGACGAGCGCTCGGATCCGACGTCGAACCACGCTTCGCGGCCGTCCCTGGCATCGACGACGACCTGCATCTGCGCGACCTGCTGGAGGCCGCCGACTTGATCGCTCCGACATCAGGCGTGGGACTGCTCGGCTTCTGCCTCGGCGGGATGTACTGCCACAAGGCTGCGCGCTCCGATCGGTTCGCCCGCATCGTCAGCTTCTACGGGATGATCCGGGTGCCGGCTGGTTGGGCATCCGCGATACAGGGCGAGCCGTTGCAGCACCTCGCCGCCGGTCACCCGGAGCGGGTGCTAGCGATCGTCGGCGGGCAGGATCCGTACACCCCGGCCGCGGACATCGAGGCACTGGAGGCCACCGGCGTCACCGTGGTGCGGTACCCGCAGGCCGAGCACGGCTTCGCCCATGACTCCTCACGCCCAGGGCATCGTCCCGACGACGCAGCGGATGCGTTTGCGCGGGCCCACACCTGGCTGACGACCGCGTAGACCGCTATCGCCGCAATCAGCGGGCGCGGATCTCCAAGCTGTCACGCTTGACGATCGAGTAGCGACGTTCATGCTGGTCGATCCACCCGAGGCGGATGAAGCTGGCAATGGCCTTGTTGACCCGTTCCCGAGACGCCCCGACCATGCCCGCCAGCTCTTCCTGGGTTACCGGAAGGATGAACTCGTCGGCGCCCTCGGAGAGCTCCAACAAACGTTTCGCGGTACGCCCGGTGACGTCGAGGAAGACGCTGTCGGCGAGCGCCTCATCCATCACCCGAAGTCGTTGGGCCAGCAGGCGGGTAACGCCCCACAGCATCCGCGGATCGCTCCGGAACGCCGTGATAACCGGGGCGTAAGGCACGGCCAGCACGGTGGACGGTTCCAGGGCGCGCGCCATCGCAGAGCGCGGCCCGTCGTCGAGCATCGCCATCTCCCCGAAAAGATCTCCCGGTTCCATCAACGACACCACGGTCTCGCGGTGATCGATCGGGTTGGCGATGGCGATCGCAATGCGACCACGCAGCACGACGTACAGCTCTTCGGCGTCGTCACTCTCGTGGAACAGCACATCTCCACGTATCAGCGGCTGTTCGCGCCCGTGGGCGCAGATCGTGCGCAGCACGTCGGCCGGCGCATCGGCAAAGAATTCGGTGCGGGCGAGCAGTTCCTCGTGAGCCATGACGGCCGAACGGTACTACCCTCGCCGAGATGCCGCAGACCCCGCACCTTCCGGGGACGGCGGAGAGCGTGTGGACGATCGTCGTGGCGGGTGGTTCCGGGCAGCGCTTCGGCGGAGCCAAGCAGTACGAACTGATCGGCGGCAGGCGAATGCTGGACGTCGCGGTGGGTGTCGCGCGGAGCGCCAGCGACGGGGTCGTGGTGGTGGTTCCGCCAGCCGATGCCATCCGCGAGGCGGCCGTCTCCGGCGGCACCACGCGTAGCGCATCGGTGCGCGCCGGCCTCGCCGCCGTGCCGCGCACCGCCACGGTCATCTGCGTTCACGATGCCGCCCGCCCGTTCGCCACCGATTCGCTGTTT
>JBDSMK010000004.1:0-14544 GCA_039915905.1 Ilumatobacteraceae bacterium | reverse complement strand
ACCCACTCCACCACTCAGGCGGTGAACGCGCTTCTGGAGGGTGATGCCGGCAAAGTAGGCGTCATCGGGATGGGCCGCCGACCCGATCTGGCGCGCATCGAGAAGCGCACCCGACTGCGCAACGTTGAACTTGCGCCTGGCAAGCACCTGCAAGTCAGCCACGCGTTCTTCGACGTCACCGACGGGCTGCCGGTGGAGGCGATAGCGGCCACCATCGACAGTTTCCGCGACAGCGGCGTCGCCGCGCTGTGCGTGGCTGAAGCGTTCTCCCCCGACGACTCCAGTAACGAGTCGGCAGTAGCCGAGATGGCCCGCAAAGCCGGCCTGCCCGTGTGCACCTCCAGCGATCTCAGCGGGCTCTACGGGTTGGAGTTGCGCACCGTGACCGCGGCGTTGAACGCGTCGATCCTGCCTATTGCGGTGAGCACCGCCTCCTTCGTCGCCGAAGGTGTGCGTGCCGCCGGCATCGAGGCCCCGGTGATGGTGATGCGCAGCGACGGCGGGGCAACCGACCTCGACGGGTTCAGCGCGGCGCCGGTGCGAACTCTGTACTCCGGGCCGGCGGCGTCGGTCGCCGGCGCGTTGCGCTACACCGGCGTGACCGACGCAGTCGTGATCGAGGTGGGCGGGACCTCCACCAACATCGCCGCGATCCGCGGTGGACGACCGGCGCTGTCATATGTGCGGGTCGCCTCCCATGCCACTGCGTTGCGCAGCGTCGATGTGCGCGTCGTCGGCGTAGCCGGCGGCTCGATGCTGCGGGTCCGGCGCAGTCGGGTATACGGAATCGGTCCGCGCTCGGCTCACATCGCCGGTCTCAGCTACGCGTGCTTCATGACGCCCGATGCATTTGAGGGCGCCAGCGTGGACATCGGCCCGGCAATGCCCGGCGACCCGGCCGACTACGTCATCATCCGCGCTGCCGACGGCCGGCAGATCGCCCTCACGACAACCTGCGCGGCCAACCTGCTCGGCGTCGTCGAGCCCGGTGACCACTGCGCAGGCAACGCCGCGGCAACCCGCGCCGCGTTCGAGCTCGTTGCCGCGTCAATGCGCGACGACGCCGAGACCATTGCCCGCAAGATGCTTGCCGCAGCCGGCGAGGAGGCCTGCGAACTGGCCCTCACGGTGGCCCGCACCACGAAGCTCACCGAGCCATCGATCGTCGGCGTCGGCGGCGGGGCCGGGGGGCTGGCCCGCCAGGTCGCAGCAATGCTCGGCTGGCCGCTGGTGATCCCACCTCATGCCGAGGTGATCTCGTCGATTGGCGACGCGCTCTCGCTGATCCGCGCCGAACGCGAGCGCACGGTCGAGCGCGCCGAGGCGTCGGTGATCGACGAACTGATGGCCGAGGTGGAAGCAGAGGTCATCAGTGCCGGAGCCAGCCCGGCCAGCGTGGAGGTGCGCTTCGAGGAGGTGCCCGAACGCAACACGGTGCGCGCCGTGGCCACCGGCGCTGTCGGCTTGCTGGCCGGAGCACTGCCTGGCCGCCAGGAGCGCGACGAGTCGGGCATCCGGGCTGGCGTGGGACCCAATGCCACAGTGGACGCGTGCGGGCGGTACTGGCTGGTCATCGAAGGTGAACGGATCACCGTGCTCGACCGCTTCGGCGACGAAGCGATCGCGCTCGACGGGGTACGCACCGACGAGGCGGACCTCGATGACACGGTGGAGCACCGCACCCGGTACCGCGGTCCGGTGACGCTGCGGCCGTCGGTGTGGATGATCGACGGTCACCGCCTCATCGAACTGGCATCCGTAGAGGCCGGTACGAATCCGTTCCAGGGACGCTCCGGCGTCGCCTATCTCGTTGGGAGGCAGCGCTAGTGGCCCTGTACGTCTCGGCGGCTGCCCGCCGCCGCAAAGCGATTGCGGTTGCCGTAGTGGTCGGCATCCTGGCCTTCGGAGTCGGCCTGCTCATCGGGCGCCAGCAGGTCCCGTCGATCGACAGCCGCGTGCAGAGCGTGCAATCACAGGCCGGCGACATCGCCACCGGGATCGAACGTCTCGACATCGAGTACCGGAAGGTTCTCGCCGGCGGAGATTCGATGGATCTGGCAGTGCTGCGTCCGCTGACTGAACTGGTGACCCGGGCGCAGCACGCGATGAACGACGCCCCGTGGATCACCGCAACCCAGCGCAACGCCCTGCTTGACGCGCTTACCCAGTTGCACCAATCGGCAGCGGCCACCGATCCGCTGGCGACGTTCGAGCAGAAGCTCGCATCCTCGGCCGGCGTCGTACGATCGACGTTCGGCGTGAAGGCCTGATCGTCACCCCGGTGGATGACCGGCAACCCCTCGTGATGCGCCATGATGTGTACCGATCGGGGCCACACGGCCCATAGCTGCAACAAGGGGGCCGACGTGCAGATCCACGTCACTGTCAATGGCACGGTTCATGAGAGCGAGGTGGAGCCGCGTCGGTTGTTGGTTCATTATGTGCGTGAGGATCTTGGTCTTACGGGTACGAATGTGGGGTGTGATACGTCGTCGTGTGGGGCGTGCAGTGTGCATCTCGATGGTGAGGCGGTGAAGAGTTGCACGGTGTTGGCGGTGCAGGCGGATGGGTGTGAGGTGACTACGATCGAGGGTTTGGCGGTTGATGGGGTGATGTCTGCGATGCAGCGGGCGTTCATGGAGAATCATGGTTTGCAGTGTGGTTATTGCACGCCGGGGATGGTGATGGCGGCGACGAGTTTGTTGCGTGAGGTGCCGGATCCGACTGAGCGTGAGGTGCGTGAGGGTTTGGAGGGCAACTTGTGTCGTTGCACCGGGTATCACAACATCGTCAAGGCTGTGCTGGCCTGCGCGGCCGGCAACTGAGCAAGGAGACACCACGATGACGGTCACGGAGCAGGCCCCTTCCACAGATCCGGTGTCCGGTGCAACGGTCGGCCGAGTCATCGGGCAACGCCTCCTGCGGCGCGAAGACCCGGCGCTGCTCACCGGCGAAGCGAAGTTCACCAACGATCTCGCCATCCCGGGGGCCTTGCGCCTGGCGTTGGTGCGCAGTCCGTATGCGCACGCCCGAATCCTGTCGATCGACACCTCCGCCGCCGTTGCGATGCCGGGCGTGGTTGCGGTGTACACCGCAACTGATCTCGCCTCGCTGTGGGCCGCGCCGATGCCGTGCGCATGGGCAGTGACAGCCGACATGAAGAACCCTGCTCACTACCCGCTGACGTCCACCAAGGCGTGCTACGTCGGCGACGGCGTGGCGTGCGTGCTGGCCACGAGCGAGGCTGCGGCGCGCGACGCAGCGGAGGCGGTGCAGGTGGAGTACGAGCCGCTCGACGCAGTCGTCGATCCTGAGGCTGCACTGCGCGACGAGGTTGTCATCCACGATGAGCTCGGCACCAACAAGAGCTACACGTGGGACCTCAAGGTGGAGGGCCATCCCGGCCAGGTAGACGAGGCGTTTGCCGCCGCCGCCTACACAGTCAGCGAGCGCTACGTGCAGCAGCGGCTGCTGCCGATGGCGATGGAGCCGCGAGCGGTGGCAGCGGTGCCGCAGCCGTTCGGAGGCGACATCACGTTGTATTCGTCCACCCAGGTGCCGCACATCTTGAAAGTGATGACCGCCATCACTCTCGGCATCCCCGAACAGCAGGTGCGCGTCATCGCTCCCGCCGTCGGCGGCGGATTCGGCAGCAAGCTCGATGTGTACGCCGAGGAACTGCTGTGCGTGGCTCTTTCACGCAAGCACGGCGTGCCGGTGAGGTGGAACGAGGAACGGACCGAGAACGCCCATGCCACGGTCCACGGCCGGGCACAGGTGCAGCACATCGAGCTTGCCGCCGACGCATCCGGAAAGCTCACCGCAGTGCGCGTCCGCCTGATCGGCGACATGGGGGCGTACTTGCAGCTCGTCACGCCGGGCATTCCGATCCTCGGCGCCTTCCTGTATGCCGGCGTTTACGACCTCCCCCAGGCATACGACTTCAGTTGCACCGGCGTGTTCACCACCATGACACCCACCGATGCGTACCGCGGCGCGGGGCGTCCGGAAGCCACCTACGCCATCGAGCGGTCGATGGACGCGATGGCGGCCAAGGTCGGCGTCGACCCGATGGAGCTACGCCGTCGCAACTACATCGGCAAGGAGCAGTACCCGTACACCGCATTCAGCGGGCTCACCTACGACAGCGGCGACCACCTTGCGGCGGCCGAGATGGCCGCCGAGATGGCCGACTATCCCGGTGTGCGAGCCCGTCAGGTGACTCAGAACGTGGCCGGTGCCCCCAAGCGTCTGGGCATCGGTGTGAGCAGCTACTTCGAGATGTGCGGCCTTGCCCCGTCGCGTGTGCTGGCATCGCTGAACTACTCGGCCGGCGGATGGGAATCGGCCACGGTGCGGGTGCTGCCGACCAACAAGATCCAGGTCGTCACCGGCACGTCGCCTCATGGTCAAGGACACGAGACATCGTGGAGCATGATCGTCGCCGACAAGATGGGGGTCAGCCCCGAAGATGTCGTCGTGCTGCACAGCGACACCGCGATCGCGCCGCTGGGACTCGACACCTACGGCTCGCGTTCGCTTCCGGTCGGTGGGGTGGCAATCGCGATGGCCTGCGACAAGGTGATCGACAAGGCGCGCAAGATCGCTGCGCACCAGATGGAGTGCGCCGAGGAGGATCTCGATTTCGCGGATGGCTCGTTCTCGGTGAAGGGCACCCCGGAACGGGCAATGCCGTTCGCGGCCATCGCATTCGAGGCGTTCACCGCACACAACCTGCCTGACGGTCTCGAGCCGAACCTCGAAGCACAGGTCACCTACGACCCGCCGAACTTCTCGTGGCCGTTCGGTACCCACATCTGCGTTGTCGAGGTAGATACCGAGACGGGCCAGGTGGAAGTGCTGAAGTATGTCGCCGTGGATGACTGCGGGGTGCAGGTCAACCCGCTGATCGTGGAGGGCCAAGTGCATGGAGGCGTTATCCAGGGCCTCTCACAGGCTCTGTTCGAGGAGGCCGTGTACGACACCGACGGCAACCTCAAGACCACCACCCTCGCCGAGTACCTGGTACCGGCGGCGTGCGATGTGCCCTCACTCACGCTCGGGCACACCGTGACCCCGTCGCCCACCAATCAACTCGGGGTGAAGGGTGTCGGTGAGGCCGGCACCATCGGTGCCACGCCGGCCGTGATGAACGCGGTGGTGGATGCACTGTCCGGCCTTGGTGTCACCAACGTGCAGATGCCGGCCAGTCCTCACAACGTCTGGAGGACCTTGCAGTCCGTGTCGGCAGAGGGAGGATCACGATGATTCCTGCGGCGTTTGAGTATGTGCGTGCTGGTTCTGCTGCTGAGGCGGTGGGGTTGGTTGGTGAGTTTGGTGAGGATGCGAAGTTGTTGGCGGGTGGTCATAGTTTGTTGCCGTTGATGAAGTTGCGGTTGGCGTCGCCGTCGGTGTTGGTTGATATTGGGCGGGTGCGTGATCTGTCGTATGTGCGTGATGAGGGTGATCATGTTGCGGTGGGGGCGTTGACGCGGCATATGGATGTGCAGTTGAGTGGGGTGTTGTTGGAGCATGTGCCGTTGTTGGCGTATGCGGCTGGGTTTGTGGGTGATCCGCAGGTGCGGCATCGGGGGACGATTGGTGGGTCGATTGCGCATGCTGATCCGGCGAGTGATTTGCCTGCGGTGACGTTGGCGTTGGGTGCTTCGTATGTGTTGCAGGGGCCGTTGGGGGTGCGGGTGGTGCCGGCGGCTGAGTTCTTCAAGGGGTTTTTGACGTCGGTGTTGGAGCCTGATGAGGTGTTGGTGGAGGTTCGGGTTCCGAAGATGGGTGGTGCTGGGTGGGGTTTTGAGAAGTTCACGCGGCGGGCGCAGGATTGGGCGATGGTTGGTGTGGCGGCGTGGTGTCGGGGGTCGGAGTCGGGGGTGGCGTTGGTCAATATGGGTTCGACTCCGGTGTTGGCGTCGAGTGTGATGGTGGCGTTGGGTGATGGTGCTGGGGTGGTGGATGCGGCGGAGTTGGCGGTGGCCGAGGCTGATCCGCAGGCCGATCTCAATGCGAGTGTGGAGTACCGCACCCATTTGGCCAAGGTGCTGGTCCGCCGGGCCCTACAAACCGCCCAAACCCCCCACACCAAACCGTAAACCCCAACCCGAACCGCGCGACTCGGCCCCGAGTTCTGATAGCCCTTGCCGACTCGCTCGGCCGGCGACGGGTTACCCTTCGACGAATCCGATTGGATAGTCGAGGTCGGGAGGCCGTTGACGATGTACTGCGGTCACTGCGGATCTGCCACCGGCGAGTCCGATACGTTCTGTCGCTCCTGCGGAGCAGTATTCGTCGACCCCGCACCGGTGACGCCAACAGCTGACAGCGCCGCGCCGCCTACCCAGTTGGTTCCCGTGACCACCTCAGACCACCGGTCCGGGAGTCGCCCGTTCCTCATCGGCGCAGCGTTCGCGCTGATCGTGGCCGGTGGCGTGGTGGCGTTCTTTGCGCTGCGCAACCGCGGCGCCGATGCCACGCCACGGCCCGGCGTGGTGACAGTTCCTGGCCCGAGCAACAAGGTTTCCAACCCCGACGGCCTGCCGGCGATCCAAACGACGCTTCCCGGCGCCACCGGCACCTCGACCACCGGCACTCCGACCACCGCCGCCTCGACCACCGCCATTCCGACGACTGTCAGTCCGGCCACGACCGCGACGGGGGTGCCCGATCCGGGGACGAGCACGCCGGCGACCATCGCACCTCCGGCGCCTACCGCGCCACCAAGTGGCGGCACGGTTGCGCCGGCGACGGCCACCCTCGCCCCGCGGCCCTCCACTGCGCCAGCGTCGACGTCGCCCGGGGCCACCCCCACCAGCGGATTCAGCAACTTCCAGGCCTCCTCCACCCGCGCCGGCGGCTTCGACTCCTGCGGCGCGCCCACCGAATACTCGGCCTCGAACATCGCCGACGGACAACTCGACACAGCCTGGATGACCGTCGGCGACGGCGTCAACCAGTACGTCGAGTTCACGCTCGCTGCTGGCACCACGGTGCGCCAGGTCGGGCTTGTACCCGGTTACGCCAAGCAGGATCCGTGCACCGGTACCGACAGTTTCCCCGACATGCGCCGCATCCAGCAGGTGCAATGGACCTTCGACAACGGCAACTCGCTGAAGCAGACCTTCGACACCTCCTCGCCCACGATGCAGATGATCACGTTGAAGAAGCCATTGACCCCAACGGTGGTGCGAATCACGATCCGCGCTACCGCCGCTCCCGGCAACCCGGCATACAACTACACCCCGATCTCCGAGGTCTCGGTGGCCTGATCGGGCGCGACCGGCGTGACTGGCGGTCCCACGATCAGCGGCGCAGCACTCGGATCGACCGCGGTGCGACGGTTTCACCGGCGGCCCAACCATCGTTGTTGAACGGTTCGGAGGCCGTGGAGAACGCCGGTTGCCAGTCTCCGTGCTCTTGCACGACGAAGTGCAGCGGTTCCCACCACGGGTTGACCATCACGTACAACTGGTCGGTGGCAAAGGCCAGAGACCGTGACTCGAATGATTCGTCAGGCGCGCCTGCGACACCGTAGAACCGGAGTCGCACGGGCGGGCATTCCCGTCGCAGGCGGATCGCGTCGCGCACGAAGTCGTGCAACTCCTGCCATTGCTCGAGCCGAGTCCAGTCGACCCATGTCAGCTCACTGTCGATGTTGTACGGGTTGGGGTTGCCATGCTGGGTGCGTGCGAACTCGTCGCCCATCGAGAACATCGGTGTGCCAGCCGACAGCAGCAACAGAGCGAAGTAGTTCTTCAGTTGTTGCATCTGCAACGACTCGCCACACGCCCACGAGTGGTGGTGGTCATCGGTGACGATGGTCAGGTCGTACATCGTGAACCCGTCGTGTGCGGTGACGAAGTTGACGCTGCGCTGTGTTTGACCGAACACGTCGGGGCTGCCGGCCAGTCGCCGCATCATTGCCGGCACGAGTCCGGGCTCGGCGCGTACGAAGCCGCGCACCTGGTCGCGGACCTTGTCGTTCCACTGCATCCAAGTTCGCCCGGCGAAAGCATCGCCTAGCTCGTAGGCCGCCAGATCCCACGGCTCAGCGATCAACTGCACGTTGCGACCGGCCGCCCACTTGCTGATCTGCGCGATCAGTCCCCCGCCGTCACGGCCGAGCAGTGACGCAAGATCGAAGCGAAAGCCGTCGATGCCGAGATCGGCAAATCGGTCGAGGGCTTCCAACACCAGTCGGCGCACTTCAGGATCGGCCGGATTGGTGTCGTTACCGCATCCGCTGTCGTCGGTGTAGGAGCCATCGGGCCGGTGGCGATACGCGTTGGCGTCGTCGATTCCGCGCAGGCTCAAGGTCGGCAATGTGGCGTCACCTTCACCGGTGTGGTTGAAGACGACATCGAGCCAGACGTGGAGACCCCTGTCGTGCGCCGCACCGATCAGCTCGGCGAGCTCGCCGGCAGCGTCGGAGACATCCTGCGCGTAGGCCCGATGCACCGCGCCCCACACCAGCGGCATGTACCCCCAGTAGTTCTCGGCATCGTCGAATGGGTGAACCGTCATCAACTCGATCACGTTCACGCCGAGCGCGGCGATGTAGTCGAGATGTTCGATCATCCCGGAGAACGTGCGCGCCAGGCCGCGCACGTGCACCTCGTACACCACCGGCGTGACACCCTCGGGAAGATCCAAAGGCGCACCCTGGGGCCGCCGATCCCATGCGTCGCGAACCACGCTGCGGGGGCCTTCGGCAGTCATCTCCAGATCCAGGCAGTGCGGGTCGAGCAACGGGCCGCACCCGTCCACGGTGAGCCAGTAGTGATCTCCGGTCTCGGCATCGAACGACCCGCTCCACGTACCCGCCTCACCGGTGAGATCGACAATGACCGGCGGTGGCATTGGGTAAGACCGTGTGCGCCACGCCTGCACCGAGACACTGACCGAGCTTGCCGTCGGTGAATGCACCGTGATCGCCCTGCTGACCATGCGGGCAAGCATGCCAGCCGCGTCGCCCTCTAGCCTGCACTTGATGGCAGCCACGCCCCCCCGATCGCCCGCCGACGTTTCCGCGGCGATGAGCCTCCACGGTTACCTACCCGACGACGGGCTGGCCACTTCCGTCTACCTGGCGATGGCGTTGAAGCGCCCGCTGCTGCTGGAAGGTGAGGCCGGCGTGGGCAAGACCGAAGTCGCCAAGGTCCTCAGCCGCTGGACTGGGGGCCAGTTGATCCGGTTGCAGTGCTACGAGGGCATCGACGCCAGCCAGGCGATGTACGACTGGGACTACTCTCGCCAACTGCTCCACCTTCGTGCTGCAGAAGCCACCGGCGAAGCCCGCGGAGTGGGCACCGACGCCCTCGAGAACCAGCTCTATCACGAACGCTTCCTGCTGAAGCGAGCGCTTCTGCAGGCGATCGACCACAACAGCGATGTAGCGCCGGTCCTGCTCATCGACGAGATCGACCGCGCCGACGACGAGTTCGAGGCTTACTTGTTGGAGGTGCTGTCGGACTACCAGATCACCGTTCCCGAGCTCGGCCGCTTCGCCGCTGTGCGCCCGCCGATCGTGATCCTCACCTCCAACCGCACCCGCGACGTGCACGACGCGTTGAAGCGACGGTGCCTGTACCACTGGGTGGAACATCCCGACTTCGAGCGCGAGGTGAAGATCGTGCGCATGCGGGTTCCGCACGTCATCGAGCCACTGGCCCGCCAGGTGGCCGCTGCGGTGGAGGCGCTGCGCGACCTTCACCTGTACAAGCCGCCGGGTGTTGCCGAAACCATCGATTGGGCCGCGGCCCTGGGCGCGCTGGGCGTCAGCGAACTTGACGAGGCGATGGTCAATGCCACGCTCGGGACGGTGCTGAAGTATCGCGAGGACCAGCAACGAGCCCGCCAGCACGGAATCGCCACCATCGTCAAGCAGGCCGGCGACAGGAGCGCGGGGGTGCGGTGAGTTGGTCGTTCCACCGAAAGTCCTCTACCCGCCCACCGCGGCGACCTCGCCTGCCGGTCTGGACGCCAGGTCCCCGGCGGAGCGGATTGCGGTGGCGTTCAGTCGCATGCTTCGTGGCGCCGGGCTGCTCACACCCGTCGGCAACGTGATCACGTTCGTCTCCGCGCTGGGCAAGGTGGGCGTAATGAACCGTGACGCTGTCTACTGGGCCGGTCGTGCGACGCTCGTGTTCCGCCCGGAGGACACCGCACTGTTCGATCAGATCTTCGATGCGTTCTGGCTGCGCGGCAACCCCGGTCTGCTCGGTCTCGAACCCGAGACCCAAACGATCACTCTGGCGGTCGACGACGACAGCGCAACGTCCGATGAGTCGGGCGCTGCGTCGGACCGCGACCCGACCCTGGTGCTGCGCTTCTCGGCCGCCGAGGTGTTGCGTCAGAAGGACTTCGCGGTGTACGACGACGACGAGCTGCACCAAGCCGAGCTTCTCATGGAACGGCTGCGGTTCGCCGGCCCGCCGCGCAAGTCGTATCGCCATCACCCCGCCGCACATGGCGCCCACGCCGATCTGCCGGCGACCATGCGGGCCTCGATCCGCGCCGGTGGTGAACCGATTCGGCGGATGTGGCATGAGCCGGGCGAACGACTGCGCCGTCTCGTGCTGCTCCTCGACATCAGCGGATCGATGGAGCCGTACGCTCGGGCGATGCTGCGATTCGTTCACGCAGCCGTCGCCGGCCGCCAGCGGGTGGAGGCATTCGCCCTCGGCACTCGCCTGACGCGCGTCACCAAGGAGCTCACCAGCCGCGACCCGGATCGCGCGGTGCGTCAGGCCAGCGACCACGTCCAGGACTGGAGCGGCGGCACCCGTCTCGGCGAGTGCATGCGTGCGTTCAACGACGAGTGGGGTGCTCGCGGGATGGCGCGTGGGGCGATCGTGGTGATACTCAGCGACGGCTGGGACCGCGGCGATCCAGCGGTGCTCGGCGAGCAGATGGAGCGGCTGCATCGCAT
Organism: Ilumatobacteraceae bacterium; assembly: GCA_039915905.1. Classification (GTDB taxonomy): domain Bacteria; phylum Actinomycetota; class Acidimicrobiia; order Acidimicrobiales; family Ilumatobacteraceae; genus JAODBQ01. The sequence goes on along the minus strand of JBDSMK010000004.1, from coordinate 3,605 downwards.
CGCCTACAACGTGGTCTGGGTCAACCCGCTGAAGGTCACGCCCGGCTATGCGCCGCTGGCACGCGGCATGGCGGCAGCGCTGCCGTACGTCGACCACTTCGTGGAGGGGCACTCGTTGGCGGCGATGGAAAAACTGGCAGCGGTCATCGCCGGAACTCAACTCCGACATCACACCGCTTCTCACACCACACCGAACCCGTCCCAATACTGGGCACCCGGAACTGAAGCCAATACTGAAGCCAAAACTGAAGCCCAAATTAAAGCCAAAATTGAAGGAGGTACAGATGCGTGACCTGCTTGACGACATCGACCGTTGGCGATCGGACGGCAAAGCAGTGGCGCTCGCCCGCGTCGTCGACGTGGAAGGGTCAGGCCCTCGCCTGCCCGGCGCGGCGATGGCCGTGAACATCGACGGCGAGGTGGCCGGCAGTGTCAGCGGCGGCTGCGTCGAGGGTGCCGTGGTCAGTGAGGCATTGGCGATCCTGCATGGCGAAAAGCCGTCGAGGATCATTTCGTTCGGGTTCAGTGACGACGACGCGTTCACAGTTGGGCTGACATGCGGTGGCACGATCCGACTGTTCATCGAGCCACTCGATTGGTGACCCGGTGAACATCTATCCGCTCCTGGAGACGCTGTTGCGAAGTCAACAGCCTGTTGGCCTGGCGACCGTGATCGAAGGACCGAACATCGGCGCAAAGATGCTGATCGTGCCGCGCGAGCCGGCACAAGGCAGTCTCGGACACCCTGAGCTGGATCGCATTGTGGCCCGCGATGCCCTCGCCGAATTGGAGGCCGGCCGCAGTGGTATCCGCCATTACGGCCCGGCCGGCGAAACAACGCCGGAGGATCTGTTCGACACGCCGATCGTCGGGGTGTTCATCGAGACCTGGGCCCCCCCGCCGCAGATGTGGATCTTCGGGGCCGTCGACTTCACCGCAGCACTCGGCAGGGTGGCCAAGATCCTTGGCTACCGCGTCACGGTGTGCGACGCTCGAGAGGTGTTCGCCACCCGGCGGCGTTTCCCGATGGCCGACGAGGTGGTGGTCTCCTGGCCAGGCCGGCTGTTCGAGAACCGGGGCGAAACACTCACCGGGCGCGACGCGGTATGCATTCTGACTCACGACCCGAAGTTCGACGTTCCCGCGGTGCAAGGGGCGCTGGCGAGCAATGCCGGGTACATCGGCGTGATGGGCAGCCGCAAGACGAACGCCAGCCGGGTCGAACGCCTACGTGAGGTCGGCGTTGACGATGCCGGACTAGCACGGTTGATGTCGCCGATAGGCCTCGATCTCGGGGCACGCACCCCGGAGGAGACAGCCATATCGATCTGCGCCGAGATAATCGCCACGCGTACCGGGCGTCGCGCCCCGTCGCTGCGTGATGCCTCCGGCTCGATCCATGCTTGAACGGGTCAGGGCTTGAACGGGTCAGGGCTTGAACGGGTCAGGCCTCGAATGATCTAGCCCACGGTCCTGTCGGGATCACTCAGGCGGTGGGGTCTCCGTAACGCAACGAGTGACGCCGTCCGCTGGCAGCGAACCCGACCTCCACCGTGCGGCCGGTGAACGGAGCATGGACGATGGCCGTGCCTACGCCGAGCCAGATCATCACGTGACCGGGGTAATAGACCAGATCGCCGGCCTCGGCGGTGGCCGCTGAGCGCGACGCCGCTGCCCGGATCTGCGATCCGCTCTGGCGGTCGAGCGTGATGCCCGCTCTGCCCCACGCGAACGTCGTCAGACCGGAGCAGTCGAAGCCGACGCCCGGCTTGGAGGTGTTGTGCCGATATGCCACCCCGAGCTGGCTGAGCGCAGCCATCAGCGCTGTCTGATGCTCCGCATCGGCAATGGTCCAGGCCGACTCGAGTTGCAAAGGATCGAGCGCCAAGCGCTCGGCGACGACGAGTGCGATCTCGTGGCGTGCGCTGTTGTAGCTCTGCTGCGCCGTCGGGCTCCCGGTGTCGAGGTACACCCCGAGGTCGCGCAGCGCGCCGGCAGCGACCACCCCGAGAAGGTCCTCGCGGATCACTGGTGCCTGCGCGGCAACAGGGCTTACGAGTGCCGGTACAACCGCGAACCCTCCCACGGCGAGTGCGCTTGAAAGTGCTACTGCACTGATGCGATGTCGAATCGTCATTGGTGACGTTCCTCTCGTTGGTGCCTTCCCGAACGCAGATGCGCGCCCGGAGGCAGTGAGTCGTGCCGAGGTTTCTCCACCCTCGAGCAAGGCGGGGCGCCACACGAGAGCGCTCCGCTGCAGAACACGATTTGCCCGATGCGAACGAATGCATCGAGTCAGCCCGTCGTGAACGCAGCGACACTATCGACATGGAATCGCAACAATCAACGCGCCCACCTACAAAATCGTCATGATTTCGTCATGAGCTGGGAGTTTTGACTGTCTCGTAGGGTGGGTATATGAACCTCCTTGCCGTTCTCCTCGCGGCCGGCGGTGGGACCAGGTTCGGCGGAGCAACCCACAAGCTTCTCGCTGACCTGCACGGCCGACCGCTGTGGCGCACGAGCCTCGAGCATCTCCTTGCCGCTCGCATCGCGCCGGTCGTACTGATCACCGGCGCCGCCGACCTCGACACCGCCGACTTCGACCGGGCCCACCGCGACCGGGCACACCGCGACCGGGCCCACCACGACCAGCCGATCCACGACTCGCCGATCGAGGTGATCCACAACCCTGACTGGGCCACTGGACAGGCATCGTCGTTACAACTCGGAGTCGCTGCCGCCCGCCGAGCGGGCGCAGACGCAATGGTCATCGGACTGGCCGACCAGCCGTTCGTCGAACCGTCGGCGTGGCGTGCCGTGGCCGACGCACCGGCACAGTGCCTCCTGGTGGTGGCCTCCTACGATGGCCGGCGCGGTCCGAACCCGGTGAGGATCGCCTCCGAGCTCTGGGACCGCTTGCCGGAGACCGGAGATGAGGGGGCAAGGGGCCTTCTGCTCGCAGACCAGTGGAGGGTGTGCTCGGTGGACTGCCTAGGCTCTGCAAACGACATCGACACCCTGGAGGACCTGGAGAGATGGACACGCTCCTGAACGAATTCACGGTCAATCGACCGATCAACGAGGCATGGGAAGTGCTCACCGATGTGGAGCGCATCGCGCCTTGCATGCCAGGCGCCCAACTCAAGGAGATCGAGGGCGACGTCTTCCGCGGGGTGGTGAAGGTGAAGCTCGGAGCCATCTCTACCGAATTCAAGGGCCAGGCGTCGTTCACCGAACGCGATGACACCGCTCACCGCGCAGTGCTCAAGGCTGAAGGCCGCGACATCGGCGGCAAGGGCAACGCCGATGCAGTGATCACCGCCCGTCTGGAGAGCGTGTCGCCGAACGTCACGAAGTGCGCTGTCGAAACCGAACTGCGAGTCACCGGCAAAGTGGCCCAGTTCGGTCGCGGGATCATGGCTGACGTCAGCAAGAAGCTGATGAACCAGTTCGCGACGAACCTGAACACGATGCTGGACGAGCAGCAGCGCACGCCGGACACGGCAACGACTGCGCCGGACGCCGGCTCCGAGACGGGCGGCGACACCGCGCCGGCCACGGCATCTGCGACGCCCACGGTCGAGCCCGCCGACGACGGTGCG
>JBDSMK010000503.1:0-4894 GCA_039915905.1 Ilumatobacteraceae bacterium | reverse complement strand
GCCTTCGCGAATCAGTCGGCGATGTCAAACCCTGCAGTGATCTTTTTTGGGTGGAGCCGAACGAGGAGTTCGCCAGGTGCACCGTTGCGCTCTCCGTACTCCTCTGCCCGATCCGCCCCCATGTAGCGGCCGCCGATCAGCGCCGCGAACCGTCGCACCTCTTCGCCGTCATCCGAAAGTGAAATTGTCCCGTCAACCTTGACAAACGAATACGGCGGCATCTGGTCGTCGACCACGAGTGAGGCGCGACCTTCGCGTGCCAGTGCCCGGCCCTTCCCGGTGCTGGAGCCGGTGTTGAACACCAGGTCGTCGCCGTCGAGCACGAACCAGATTGGTGCAACATGGGGTGCACCGTTCGCAGCTACCCAAGCAATCTTGCCGGTTCGCGTGCCGGTCGAAAGGAAGTCGCGAATCCGAGCATCTGAGAGTGACGCCATGACTCAGTATGGCAGGAGACCACCCCGTCCTGAGGGCCACGAGATTCAAGACAGGCTCCGTGCCGAGGCGGTTGGCGGTACGTCGGTCGACGAGACCGTCGATGCGAGCACTCCGGAATCGGCGAACTGTGAGGGGCACCCGCCTCATCGGCCTCATCACCGGCACGCGACGCGACCTCGTCTGATCACGGCGCAAGCAGCTCGAGCGGCTCGGTGATAAGCATTTCGCGATGACCAACTGGTGGCAGCGCAACATCGTCGAACCCGACAAGTTGCCGCTCCTGCTCTTCACGCTCGCCTTCGTCGTCACGTTCCTCGTCGCCCGCGTGGTGACTCGCCTGATACGCGCCGGGCGCGGACCGTTCAAGAACAACGTTGCGGCTACCGGGCTCCATGTGCATCACGCCGTGCCGGGTCTCGTGCTGCTGCTCACCGGGACTCTCCTCGCCGTTGGGGCCCCACCTACCACCCTGTGGCGGAGCGTGGCCGCCGTGCTCACCGGGATCGGCGCCTCGCTCGTCCTCGACGAGTTCGCGCTCATCCTCCACCTCGACGACGTCTACTGGTCAGACGAAGGCCAAGCCTCCGTGCAGGCCGTGTCACTGACCGTGATGTGCCTCCTGGCGATGCTGGTGGGGTTGACCCCATTCGGGGTCCACGACGTGGGACGGACTGAGGTCGGGGTGCGCTCGACCGGGATCCTCTCGGTGATCGCGGTGATTGCTGCCACCGTGGTCTGTGCCATGAAGGGGAAGTACCGCCTCGGCCTGCTCGCCATCTTCGTTCCCCCGGTCGCGATCGCTGGTGCCATCCGCTTGGCCCGCCCCGGGTCCCGTTGGTTCGTCCGCCACTACGCAGATCAGCCGGACCGCCGGCTCGAGGCAACAGAGCGAGCCACCCATTTCGATGCCAAATGGGACCCGTTGTTCCGTCGGATCGGCGACCTGGTAGCGGGACGGCCCGACCAGTAGCGAAATCTCAATCCCGCCGGGACCTCCGATGCTCACGACCGCCGGGTTCTAATCGGCGTAACTCGTAGCGTCAGTGAGCAACGCCCACACGACCTCGGATGGGCATCAATCATCCGGGTCACACTGAATTTGTTGCTCATCGGATGGCTCGCATCCGGTTGTTGCGAGCGTTATGTTCGACCTCGGCCAACCCGAGCGCTTCGAGCACTGGTGGCACATAGTTCCCGAAGCGGCCGCGGAGCCCTTTCTTGAACCCGTACCAGCCGCCGACGGGGTTGTCCGCCGAGCGTCCCCACGCCTCGACAGTGCCTTCGTCAGTTTCCTTCTGCTCGTCCTTGTTGCCCAACGGCATCCAACCTCCGTGCCCCACGAGCATCGTATGCAGATCCTCTATACACGACAGGTGATAGCGAAGCTCGGTAGCACCAACCTGGACCACCAACGCCGGCGGGTCGGCGTCGGGGTCGCGGTAGGCCTCGAACTCCGACTTGCCGGGCGGCGTTGAAAGCACCCACGGATCGTCCGATGTTCCAGTTCCTTCGACATCTGTCATCGTCTGGCTCCCTCGTCGCGCTGATCTGACCGCCGATCGTAAACATCGATGAGTGACATCTCTTGTCATGAATAGATCCGAATGTCAGACTCCAGCGATGCGTGCGGGACGGTTGGTGTCATTGATGCTGATCTTGCAGCGCACAGGGCGGGCTACTGCGTCGGAACTGGCGGACAAGCTCGCGAGTCACGCGCAGCGCAGCGGCCGACGACGGCTGGATCCAGGCAACATTCCGGATCGCTAGCCTCGACGTGGTTACTACGGATGTGCTCTCGTTGTCCCCCCACATCGAAGTGCTCGAACCTCGCACGCTGCGACACCAGGTCGCTGAACGACTCCGACACGCTGCCGCCCTTTACCAGAACTGACCGCACAACCGATCAGAACAGCGGCCGTACCGTCTGCCAGCAATCGACGGCACGAGCCTCCCGCGAGGCCCGAGGGCTTCGCCGATCGCAAGCAGTGCGTCGTTCAGGCAGGTGTCGGGGCGAGGACTGCGTCGATCTGCGACGAAACGCTGCGCATGCCTTCTTCGATCCCCAAGCCGAGCACGCGCTCCATGCCCTCCAACGAGTCGAAGTGGATTCGGATCGCCACCTCCTTACCGCCACCCGGAGATCACGGGTGCGAGCCCAGGCGGGCCCCGAGGCCATCGAGGCCCGAGCGGATCATGGTTCCGTACCCATCGCCGCCGAGCACCGCCGCAGCCGCCATTCCGGCTTGCAACTGTCCACGCGCCTCCTCGACTCGGCCCTGACGAAGGTAGCAGTCACCCAGATTGAGATGCAGGCTCGGGGCGAGCCCGGCCGCGGAGACGATTCCGATGGAGTCGAGGTCGTTCTCGCCAACCAACCCGAAGGCGACCAACGCGCGTTCATCCCAGATCACTTCGCTGTCGAGATCATCCTGCACGTCGGCGAGGTAGTGCGCCAACACGCACTGCTGAGCATGTTGATCATCGCCCAACCCCTCCCAGCATCGCGCCATTTCCCGGCTCCCACCCTCACGATCTCCGCTGAGTGCCAGAGTGATCGCGGCCTTGATCTCTGTCCACTCCGTCATTGGCCTGACGATAATCACCAGCACATGACGCGTCTTGGTCACAGGTCGGACATCAACCCATTGCGACGCGAGGCGGCCGCGCGACGATTGTTTCACGACCTGCGGCCGTTCCCTTCCATCCGCGTCGCCGGTCCTCCAACGCCTCGCGAAAAGTCCCAGACGCTCGAGAGGTCCCGCAGAATTTCCGGCGGTCTCAAACTGAGGCGATATACCCGCGCCTTGCCTATCGAGCCGAGCTCGCGGCGTTGGAATTCCTGGTGCGGGTGTTCTGGCTTGTGGAGCGACAAGAGCCCCAAATGGAACACGCTGAAGGGACGCTGGCATGGCTTGAGCTCGGCGGCGTGACCGTCATGATCGGCCGATCCGGGCAAATTCGGCACAATCTGCCCAGCGATCATGGTCCCACTGCCCGTGACACCGGCGAAGTCGCCGCTGCCGAAATCGGCGAGTAATTCGATGTCGGCTGTTGCGGCACCATTGGCGAACCCGCCGACGTGGCGTAGCACCAAGGTGCCCGTCTTGTCGCCGATGGTGGCGTCGATTCGTTCGAGGGCAGTCAATGCGGGTTTGTTCAGTCCTCGATGACGTCGAGTCCGTCGGCTCGGAGCCTGGCGATGTTGTCGAGCATGCCCCGCAGAATTTCGGGCGGGTGACCCTCCCAGCACTCCATCTCGCCGACGATCCGCATTGACTGGCGGGTCCGGTACGACTGGGTCACGTTGCCGGGGAACTTCTTGTTCGTAACGTTGGGGTCGTCCTCGAACGGGCCACTCGGCTCGACGATGTAAATGCGTTCTCGGCTCGTCCCACCTCCGAGAGCGACGGCGAGTTCGGCGCCCCAGATGGCGGGCTCAAGCAACGCTGCGAAGTACACGTGGTTTGCGACTCGGCCGTCCTGGTAGTTCGAGGCATGTCCTGCGACAAGCTCGTCACCGATTGCGAACTCGGTCTTGGTCCCGTGGAAGAAGGGTCCGTCGACATGTTCGTAGTCGTCGAAGGTCACTGGAACCCACTCTGCGTCGTCAGCTTCGCGGATCGCGTCGGCAATCGACTTCAGGTGTGCTGGTTGCTCCTCGTTCACCGGAATACTCCACATCCGCGACCTACTATGAGTGGAGGAAAATACTCCATTTGATGAGGTGCAGGGAACCGCGTGCCGCGGTGGGACTCCATGCGCGCTGACGCTCGACGAAACCGGCAGTCAATCGTCGACGCGGCGATTGAGCTGGTGCTCGAGGTCGGTGGCGAACCGTCCCGAGATGCCGTGGCCGAACGTGCCGATGTCGGGATCGCCACGCTGTATCGGCACTTCCGACCGTACCCAGCCGGCCTCACAACGAGGTTCGGCAAAGTGGCTCCGGGTCGTTTCGATATTGCACAGGTGCTGCCAGAGGGACACCATCATCGACGTGAGGTCGAGCGGGGACACCGTGGACGGCACCGGCGTCGTGATGACAAGTTGCACGGGTGTCCGTGTGCCGGTGTGATTGCTGCAGGATGGTCCGCTCATCTGGCGCAGCGCGGTCGCTCCTCTGTTACGCCGAGCGGGCCGTCCAGAAGCGTGGGTGAGGTGGTCATGTCGCTCGGGTGATTCATTTGCCGACCCGGCGGAGGGTGCGACGAACGATGGCGGCGAACGTGACGAGTTGCACGGTAGCCGCGAGCATCGACGACGTGAACTCGACGGCAGAGCGCGCTGACTCCAGACGGCGGATGGCGCTGGTCGCACGAGGCATGTCCATCAGGCGACCAGTCCTCTTGCTGGGTCGGGTCCGTCGACGATGCATCGGCAGGTGGCGATGACGCATCGTGCTGTGTTCGCGATCTTTGAGCTGGCTGCCCTGTCCTTTGTGCCGACGATGAACGCGGCA
>JBDSMK010000486.1:0-5104 GCA_039915905.1 Ilumatobacteraceae bacterium | reverse complement strand
GCGCTGAACCTGTTGTTCACCAGCCTGCTCTTTGATCGCGTCGGCACGTTCGACAAGGCGGTGGTCTCACTGCCAGAGCTTGTCGGCACGATCGGCAGCGCATCAGGGGTGGACACCGTGCTGGCCTACGTCGGTGTGCTGACCACCTCGCTCGGCGTTGCTCTGGTGGGTGGATATGTCGCGGCGCTGACCGTGCGCTACGAGTTCGGTCGAGCGGTTTCGTTGGGTGCCTGCCTGCGCGACGTGGCGCGACGCTTACCCGTGGTGGCGGTGGCATGGTTCGTAGCCCATCTGTGGCTGTTCGTGGTCGCCGTCGCGATCGTTCAGATGCCGGGCGCCGAGCTCGCCGCGCTGTCAGCGTTGGTCGTTCCAGCAGGAACAGCGCTGCTTGCCGTAGTGCTGTTCGTCTCCCCGGTGGTTGTCATCGAGCGACTTGGTCCGCTGGCCTCGGTCCGTCGGGCGGCCTCGCTCGCCCGGGCACGATTCGGGGCGTGCATCGGCTTCGTCCTTGTCGCCGGCGTGATCGGCCTCGGGCTGCGGTTTGGCATCACCTTTCTGCCACGCCTGGCTGCGGTGACCGGACTGGTCGGGTTCGGTCCGTTCGGTTGGCTGGTGGAGGGCGTCGCCGGGCAACTTGCCCAGCTCGTAGCCGTTCCGTTGGTGGCCTTGGCGACGGTGGAGATGTACCTCCAGATGCGAGTTGCGGTGGAGGCGATCGACATCGTCGTCGCAGCCGATCGCGCCTTCCCGGTGAGGGACGAATGACCGCCGCCACCGACCCGTTGGGGTCCGTCGCACAGGACCCGGATGTGATCAGGACCATCGCCTGCAAGCTGGTCGCCAGCGAGAACGTTTGCACGGCTGCACAGCAGTCCACAACGCCGTCGACAGTGCATCGCGGCGGTGGCGGTCTGCCCGGTGTCGGTACGTTCCTGCTGTGGGCCTTGCTGCTGGTCGCAATCGTGGTGCTGCTGGTGGTGATTGTGCGGGTGTTCCTGGCCGGCCGGGGTGGACGAAACCGAGGGTCGAGCGCCTCTGACGACGACACTGACGACGACGCCGGCGAAGAAGACGCCGACGAAGAAGTCACCGGTGACGAAGACAGCTCTGAAGATGCGGCAACCGAAGATGGCGCCCTTGCGGGCCACCGTGTACGCCGGCCATCCGAGTGGCGTGCGGAGGCGGCCGCACATCGACTCGCCGGACGATATCGCGACGCATTGCGCTGTCGTTACCGGGCGCTCGTCGGAGATCTGGCGCGCTACGGCGTGGTCGACGAGGCCCCTGGGCACACCACCGGCGAGGAGCGCGCCTGGCTGCGTGAAGCCGGCCCGGAGGTGGCGGACCCGTTCGCTCACGCCGCCGACCTGTTCGATGAGGCGTGGTACGGGCACGCGGATGTCGGCGACGTCGACGACGACTCGTTCATCGCCTACGACCGCGACGTACTGCAAGCTGTCGACGACGCGACCCATCCGTCGCACGGCGGCCGCTCACTACGCGCTGCTGGTTTCCCGCACGGCACCCCCGGGCGATGAGCCCGCGACTCGTTGACCGTGCCGGCGGCCGCGGCACGCGTGTCGCTCTCACCGCGTCGGTCGTTGTGGTGGTAGCGCTCGTGATGCTGCTGGTCGGCCGGGCGAGGCCCGAGCGTGATCCGTTCGACCCCAACTCCACCCGGCCCGACGGTGCGCGGGCGCTGGTTCTGCTGCTCCGCGCTCAAGGAGCACAGGTGGACATCAGCCGCAGCGTGCCGCAACCCAGTGGCGCCAGTCGCGTCGTGGTGCTCGACGATCGTCTCGACGAGGTTCAGCACAGCGCGCTGACGGCGTGGGTCGCTGCCGGCGGAATTGCGGTGATCGCCGACCCGTCCAGTTCGTTGCACGACGGTCTGTCGCTTGGCCCCACCGAATCGATTCGCGGCGTCGTGCCGGCGACGGTGGCTGGTCAACGCGACGTGAACAGTGAGATCGACCTGCTCCCCGGCAGGTGCACGATCGGCGCGTTGCAGCGCTTGCGCGGTTTGTTCGTGCGCGACGCGGTTCGCTTCGCGGTGTCTTCTAGCGACGCACAGTGCTTCAGCGACGGTCACGCATTTGCTTTCGTCCGGACCTCCGGCTCCGGCTACATCGTTGGGCTCGGCGACAACCACCTGTTCACCAACGCACTGATCCGCTATGCCGACAACAGCGGACTGGCAACCGCGCTGCTGGCCCCGACCAGCGGCACGCGGGTACAGATCCTGATCGGCAACGGGGCGAGGCGCACGTCCGCCGACATCGGCACCGGGACTCAGACGCTGACCGATCTGGTACGCCCCGGCGTATGGATGGCCCTGATTCAACTCGGTGCGGCGTTCCTGCTGTTCGCCATCGCCCGCGCGGTGCGCGTCGGTCGTCCGCTCGACGAGCCGCGTCCGGTGCCGTTGGCGGGCAGTGAACTGGTGGTGGCCACCGGCAACCTGATGCAACGTGCCGGTCATGTCGAGCGCGCCGGATGGTGGTTGCGTGGCGCCGCCTACCGCGAGATGTGCGGCGCCATAGGTGTGCAGCCGTTCGCGTCCGTCGAGTCGCTCGACGCACTGGTCGCGAGCCGCGGTTTGGCGCAGCCTGGCGAAGTGACGTCGGCACTGTCGCGCGAGCCGCGCGACCCGGCCGGGTTGCTGCTGCTGGCCAACGACCTCGCTGCGCTGCGCCACCGCATATGTGAACCCGACCAACAGCCAGTCCACCAAGGAGCAACACCGTGAGCAACCCGCTGACCAGTCCGCCCGCGCCAGCTGACGATTCAGCCCGCCATGAGGCGACGGCATCGCGTTCGGCACGCGAGGCCGTGCTCGCGGTGCGCGACGAGGTCGGCAAGGTGGTGGTCGGTCAGCAGGGCGTGCTCAGCGGGATGATCGCGGCTCTCCTGGTGAATGGGCATGTGCTTCTAGAAGGCGTGCCCGGCGTGGCCAAGACGTTGCTGGCCAAGAGCGTTGCAGCGGCCTTCGACATGCAGTTCACGAGGCTGCAGTTCACCCCCGACCTGATGCCGTCGGATGTCATCGGGCAGACGGTGGTCGACCAAACGGCGGGTGCGATGACGCTGCGGTTCCGCAAGTGTCCGGTGTTCACCAACCTGCTTCTGGCCGACGAGATCAACCGCACACCACCCAAGACACAGGCGGCGCTGCTCGAAGCGATGGAGGAACGCCAAGTCACCTACGACGGCACGACGCACGTTCTTCCGCAGCCATTCCTGGTGATTGCCACCCAGAACCCGATCGAGTACGAAGGCACCTACCCGCTGCCCGAGGCGCAGCTCGACCGCTTCTTGTTCAAGCTCCAGGTGCAATACCCGAGCGCCGAAGAGGAGGGCGAGATGGTCGCGCGACACGACGCCGGTATGGACCCCCACGACATCCGAGGGGCCGGCTTGCGGGCGGTAGCCTCGGCCGCCGATCTAGCCGTCGGGCGGGCCGAGATCAGCGCGATTCACGTCGATCCAGCGGTGCAGGCCTACATCGTGTCATTGTGTCGAGCCACGCGTCAGTCGCCGGCACTGCAACTCGGGGTGTCGCCGCGGGGCACGACCTGGTTGTTGCACGCTGCAAAGGCATGGGCCTGGCTCAGCGGCCGCTCGTTCGTCACCCCCGACGAGGTCAAGGCGGTCGCCCGTCCGTGCCTGAGGCACCGCATCTCGGTGCGCCCGGAACTGGAGCTGGAGGGGACCAGCGCCGACGCTGTACTCGACGGCTTGCTGGCCACGGTGCCTACACCGCGATGAGCAATCCTGCCGGCAGCGCTGCGGCGCGACTGTCGTATCCGATCCCCACAGCGTGGTTCGCCGCTGCCGTCGCGGTTCCCGGACTGGGTCTGCTGGCCTGGCCGGGGCGTAGCTGGTCGGTGATGCTCGTCGTCGAGTCGTTGTTGGCGGCGTTGTTCGTGACCGATGCGGTGCGATGCACCTCACCGCACCGCATCGCCGTCACCCGTGACGCACCCGATTCGGTCACGGTCGGCGAACCCGCGGTCATCGTCTGGACCGTTGAGAATCGCACCGATCGGGTCAGTCGGGTGGTGATGGCCGATGCACTGTGGCCCAGCCTGCATGCCGATCGCCGGCGGGTCGAACTGAACATGGCGCCGCGAGCCCGCGCGAGGGTGCGCACCCTGTTGCAGCCGGCGCGACGCGGCCGCTTCCCGCTCGACGAGGTGACGGTGCGGACCACTGGGCCGATGCGGTTGGTGTGCCGCCAAGCAGCGCGTTCGGTGCCAGGCTCGATGAGGGTGATGCCTGCATATCCGAGTCGTGACGAGGTACGGCGCAGGCTGCACGCGCCGCGGGTGTTGGAGGGGCTCGGTAGCCGTCGTTCAGTCGGCGTCGGGACCGAGTTCGATCAACTGCGCGACTTCAACCCCGATGACGAGTTCCGCAACATCGACTGGGCGTCCACGATGCGCTTCCAACGTCCGATCGTCAAGCAGTACCGCACGGAACGCAACCAGAACGTCGTTGTGCTGCTCGACAACGGCAGGGTGATGGCGGGCACGGTCGGCGGCGTAGCGCGGGTGGAGCACGGGATGGACGCCGTGCTGGCGGTCACCCAGGCGGCATGCACCGTGGGTGATCGCGTCGGGCTGGTCACCTTCGACCGTCAGGTGCGGTCGATCGTGGTTTCTTCGAGTAGCCGTCGCCAGCTCGATCGGATGGCGGAGGCGATGTTCATGCTGGAGCCGGATCTCACCGAGAGTGCATACACAGCGGCCTTCAGCGCCGCCGCGGCACGTTTCACTCGACGTGCCCTGTACATCGTGATCACCGATCTGGTCGAAGCGACCGTGGACGAGGTGCTGGTACCTGCTCTGCCGATCCTCACCCGTCGTCACCTGGTGGTGGTTGGCGGGGTACAGGATCCGGCCGTTGCCGAGTGGGCCGGCGGTCCGACGACTAATGCGATGCATCGCTGGCCCAGCGAAGCGTTCCGCCAGGCCGCAGCGGTGGCTGCGCAATCCCGTCGAGAACGTGCCGTCGCCCGATTGAGCTCGGCCGGTGCGGTGGTTGTGGATGCCGCCCCTGGTCGCCTCGGAATCGAACTGGTCGACACCTACCTGCGGCTGAA
>JBDSMK010000479.1:0-3545 GCA_039915905.1 Ilumatobacteraceae bacterium | reverse complement strand
ATCCACTTCACCCCCGCCTGACCGTGCCGGCGACAGATTTGCCAGATCCACTTGGCAGCCGATAGCAACCCCTTGGTGGTCGCCGCTCAAGGTGGTGACCGCGACGCCCTCGACCAGCTGCTACGCGAGCACTACGACCGGGTCTACGCGGTCTGTAGGCGAATCACCGGCAACGATTCCGACGCCGCCGATGCCACCCAGGAGGCGATGATCGCTATCGTCCGCGGCCTCGCGAGATTCGATCAGCGGGCCACGTTCTCCACATGGGCGTATCGAATTGCCTCGAACTGCAGCCTCGACGAGTTGCGACGACGGCGACGACGTCCGCTGCTCGCCGTCGCCGATCCGCGGCAACCTGCGCGGGTTTCAGGCGACCCGCTGCAGGTGGCCGATCCACGCAGCGAGAGCGTCCTCGATTCTGTCGACGACCGGTTACAACTCGACGACGCGCTCGCCGAACTCGCTACCGACTTCCGCGTCGCTGTGGTGCTGCGCGACGTGGCCGACCTGGACTACGCCGAGATCGCCTCCGTGCTCGACCTGCCGATCGGCACGGTGAAGAGTCGAATCGCCCGAGGCCGAGCTGCGCTGGCCTCCAAACTTCGTCCCGCCGCCGGGAACCACATCACCGTCGGCGACGTCCAAGCAGAAGATCCATGAGCGACTCTCAACAACCGCCTCAGCCCGACCCTGGCTTGCCCGACCCTGGCTTGCCCGACGATCGCGCCGTCAGCGCCGTCAGCGCCTACATCGATGGCAACGCCGATGCGGCACAGCGCGCCACGGTGGAGTCCTCGATCTCATTGCTCGAGGAGGTAGCGGCACTGCGTCGTGTCCGCAGCGCTCTCCAACAGCAGGTCCCGGTACCCGTGGCGTTGCGCGAGTCGGCGATCAGCGCCGCCCTCGCGTTGTTCGATCAGCGGGCTGAGCCGGTGAACACGGGCGAGCCGGTGGACCTGACCAAACCGGTGAACCTGGCCGCTCGCCGGCGGTATCGGCGCTGGGCAGGTGCGTCCATCGCCGCGGCGGTGGCCCTAATCGTCGGACTGGCCGCCATCCGACCGGGCACGTCGCCTTCCACCACGGCCGGTGTTGCCGAGTCCAGCACGGCCGAGTCAAGCACGGCCATGTCCGCCGCCGGTGTAGACGCCGGCACCGAACGCTCCGCCCAAAATCCGGATGCTGCGTCAGCCGGCGGCCGGTCAGGCGGCCAGTCAGGCACGTCGACGGCAGCACAAACCGCCAATCCATCTTCGACCTATGCGTTACCAGCGCCGGCCGCGCCGGCTGCCGGATCGGACTCTGCGGCACCGGGCGACAAGTCCTTTGCAAGTCCCCCCGTTACCATCGCCACACCCCAGCAATTGCTCGACCTGCCTGTGCCTGAGGCCCCCGGCGATACAACCAGCACTCGGCCATGCCTACCCGCCGGGCAGCGCTTCCTCGCCGATGTCGTCTACCGCTCGACCCCGGCCATCGCCGTGCTCGACGAAGCCACCCATGTGCGTGCGGCCCTAGCCGACGGCACCTGTGTGATCCTCGCCGAGATCAACGACTCGCCCTGATCGCAAGCACGCTCAGCGAGAGGCGCTCTAGCCTGCCGAGGTGCGCACCACCCTGCTCGTCGCCGCGCTTGTCAGCGCGCTTGCCAACTGGTGGTCGCGCCTACCCACGGAGCACCGCCACGATGAGCTGGTCGAAACGATCAGCAAGCCGCTGACCACGGTGTTCGTTATCGGTGTGGCAGCAACTAGCAGTGCCCCGACGACACAGGTGGTGCTGGCCATGATTGCCCTCGCGTTGTGCCTCGTCGGCGATGTCGCGTTGATGTCCGCTGTCGACAACTTCGTCGCCGGGCTGGCCTCGTTCCTGCTGGCGCACGTCATGTTCATCGTGTTGTTCACTCGATACGACCTGAATCACGGCGGACTCGCCGCCGTCGCGGCAGGTGGCGCGGTGCTGCTTAGCGCGATCGTGGGTTGGCGGATCGTGATCGCCGCAAGGAGATCCGACCGGACATTGTCGGCGCCGGTGACCGCTTATCTGGTCGTGATCCTGGCAACCGGCGTGGTCGGCTGGAGCACCGGACGCGGCTGGGTGATCGCTGGAACCACCGCCTTCGTGGTCAGCGATTCAATCCTCGGGTGGGAGGTGTTCGTCAGCAAACGGCGGTACATGCCGCTGGCCGTGATGACCACCTACCACGTGGCAATCGTCTCGCTTGCGCTGAGCCTCTAGGATCTGCACATGCCTGGCAACCCATTGACCGACCCCACTTGGGCTTCGAACGTCGCCGATTCGATCGAGCGGGTGGTCGGGTCCGTTCGCGACAAGGCCACGCTCAAAGTAGTATCGCTTGTAAGGGTACTGGTGTTCGGTCTTGTGATTGGCCTGGTCGGCCTAGCTGTACTCGCGCTATCGGTGATCATCGGCGTCAGGCTGCTGCAGGCCCTGGTGCGCTTCCCCACCCGAACCGACCACGCCTCCGCGGTGTGGATCTCGTACCTCGTGATGAGCGGCCTGCTGTTCCTCGGCGGGGCACTGTGCATGCACAAGCGCTTCAGCGCCGACCACGCGGAGAGCAAGCGATGAGCCATCATCACGTCGTGATCATCGGCTCCGGCCCCGCCGGTCTGACCGCCGCGATCTACACCGCCCGCGCCAATCTCGCCCCGCTCGTCATCGAGGGCGAACCGAGTAGCACCAGCGATCAGCCAGGAGGCCAGTTGATGCTGACCACCGAGGTGGAGAACTACCCCGGATTCCCCGAAGGCATCATGGGACCTGAGCTGATGATGCGCTTTCGCGAGCAGGCGGCGCGCTTCGGTGCCGAGTTCCTCACCGAGAAGGTCACAGCGGTCGACTTCAGCGAGCGGCCGTTCCGGGTGTCGGTGCGCGACCAACAGTTCACCGCCGACACAGTCATCGTCTCCACCGGTGCACAGAGCCTGATGCTTGGCCTGGAGGCCGAGGCACAGTTGCTCGGCCATGGTCTGTCGACCTGCGCGACCTGCGATGGGTTCTTTTTTCGCGGTCACGAGATCGCGGTGGTCGGTGGCGGCGACTCGGCCATCGAGGAAGCCACGTTTCTCACCAAGTTCGCCTCCAAGGTCACCCTCATCCACCGCCGCGACAGTCTGCGGGCATCGAAGATCATGCAAGACCGAGCGTTCAGCAACCCGAAGATCGAGATGTTGTGGAACTCGACGGTGGAGGATCTGGTCGGCAACGAACGACTCGAGGGGGCCGTTGTACGCAACACAACGACCAACGAGATCACTACTTTGCCGGTCACCGGTCTTTTTGTGGCAATCGGACATCGCCCCAACACCGACTTGTTCAAGGGTGTCCTCGACATGGAGGACAGCGGCTACCTGCGCACCAAACCGGGCACCTCGTACACCAACATCGACGGCGTGTTCGCCTGCGGTGATGTACAGGATCACGTCTACCGTCAGGCGATCACCGCCGCTGGGTCTGGCTGTACCGCAGCGATCGACTGCGAACGTTGGCTGGAGGCCAACCCGCCTGCTGTGGCCGAACAG
>JBDSMK010000469.1:0-3009 GCA_039915905.1 Ilumatobacteraceae bacterium | reverse complement strand
CCGAGGCCGGTCTCGATGGACCCGATGGCGCCGCCGGCGGAACCGTGATCGAGGTGCAGATCCCGTCATGGCGGCCTGACTGCACCGAGGAGATCGATATCGTCGAGGAGGTCGCCAGGCACTACGGCTACGACAAGTTGGCAAAGCGAGTGCCGGCTTCGACGATGCACGGGCGGCTGTCGGGGGTGCAGGGCCGTCGGCGGTTGCTGCGCAACGTGCTACTCGGACTCGGTCTCAGCGAGGCGATGCCCAACCCGTTTCTTGCCGCCGGAGACATCGACCGCGCTCGGCTGCCTGGCGACGTGGTCCGCATCGTCAACCCATTGGCCGTCGAGGAAAGCGTTCTGCGCACCTCGCTGCGGCCCGGCCTGTTGAAGGCGATTGCATTCAACGAATCCCATCGCTGTCCTGGGGTGGCGCTGTACGAAATCGGCCATGTCTATCCGCCTGGTACCGGTGAGCTGCCCGACGAGTTCGAGGCGCTCGGGGTGGTGCTGGCGGGGAGTGCGGCGACCGCGGCGATGGACGTGTGGCGTGAACTGGTCGCCTCGATGGGCTTCGGGGCGCGTGTCGACCAGAGCCTGGTGCCGGCCGGTTTGCATCCGACTCGCTCGGCCACGTTGTCGGCGGGGCGCGACGTGATCGGAGTTGTCGGCGAGATCCATCCCGATGTGCTGGAAGCGTTCGACATCGACGAGCGCGTCGCCGTGCTGGAGTTGAACCTCAGCCGGCTTCTAGCCGTTGAGCCGAAGGTTGCCCAGTGGAAACCCACCAGCCGGTTCCCGTCCAGCGACCTCGACTTGGCGTTCGCTGTCCCAGATGCGATCTCGGCCGAGAGAGTCGAGAAGGCAATCAAGCAGTCCGCCGGCAACGTGCTCGTCGATGTAGCGCTGTTCGACGTGTTCCGCGGTGCCAACCTCGGTGCTGGACAGCGTTCGCTGGCCTACCGACTACGGCTGCAGGCCGGCGATCGGACGTTGGGCGACGAGGAGATCGGAGCGCTGCGCAACAAGGTGGTGACCGCTGTCGCCAAGCTCGGCGCCACCCTGCGCGCCTGACTTCAGCGACCGAGCCAGTTGATTCGGCCCCGGTGATTCGGCAGTGGTGATTCGCCGTGCTGATTCTGGCCTGGTGAGTCTGGCCTGGTGATCGGTGAGACCGCCTGCTGCGCAGGCTGCTCACCGGTTTCGTAGAGGACGCGTCGTCAGTTGGCACTGAGGTCGTCGGGGGCGTCTGCTATCCATGCGGTGCGTCCGCCTTGGCGGCGCAGCACGCTGCGCCACAGTGCCGTAGGGTCCGTGGTGAACGGGTCGTCGGTTTCGGCGCTGAACACCATCCATGCGCCGGCGGCCAGTTCCCCATCAAGTTGGTGGGGACCCCACCCGGAGTAACCCCGGAAGATGCGCAGTCCGGTCACGAGTGGGGCGGCGTCGGTAGGGCTGACCGACAAGTCGACAGTTCCGATGTCGCCACTGATCACGCTCCACGCCTCCTCGGTGCGCACATCGGCGCGTCCAACGGCGATCAGCGCCTCATGTGCGACGGGACCGCCGCTGAACACGACAACCGGTGGGCTGACGATCTCGACCCAGTCGTCGAGGCCGTCGAGGTCCACTTCCATCGTCGGCCGATTGAGTACGACACCGACTGCTCCGCCCTCGTTGTGTTCCAGCACGAGTATCACGGTGCGATCGAAGTTGGGGTCCTCCAGCGGAGGAGTAGCCAAGAGCAGCTTGCCCTTCGTCGACGGTTCGAGGATGCTCATCGGTCCATTCTGGCGCATCGATCGGGCGCGAGGTGTGTTGCATGAGAATGCAACAGTGCGTATGATCATGCGGTATGCAGGAAGATCAGCGGCCATGCGCCGCGTAGGAATCATCGGTGCCTCTGGGTATACCGGCGCAGAGCTGTTACGCCTGCTCGCCCAGCATCCAGAGTTCGAGGTGGTCTATGCCACCGGTGATACACAGGCGGGAACGCGCGCTGCCGATCTCTACCCGAGCCTCGCCGGACGCTATCCGGACTTGATCTTCGAGACGTTCGATGCCGAGCGCGCGCAAACGCTGGATGTGGCGTTCCTCGGCTTGCCGCACGAGGCCAGCATGGCGCTGGCGCCGCAGCTGGTGGGGCGTGTCGAGTGCGTCGTCGACCTCTCGGCGGCGTACCGGCTGAAGGACGCATCGCTGTACCCACAGTGGTACGGATTCACCCACGATCAGCCGGCGATGTTGGCGAAGGCTGTGTTCGGTCTGCCGGAGCTGCACCGCTCCGAGTTGAAGGAGGCGCAACTGGTGGCCACTCCCGGCTGCCATGTCACTGCTGCCGCGTTGGCACTCGCGCCGCTAGTGCGAGCGGGTCTGATTGAGACCACCGGCATCGTGGTGAACAGCCTTACCGGGATCAGTGGTGCGGGCCGGGGTTTGAAGCACTCCTCGCTGTTCTGCAGCGCTGACGGAGATCTTGCCGCGTATGGATTGCTTGGTCATCGTCACACACCGGAGATCGAGCAGGAGATCGGTGCCCAGGTGCTGTTCACACCGCACCTCGCTCCGGTGAGCCGGGGCTTGCTTTCGACGTGCACGGCTCGCCCGGCCGCGGCGGTGACCACCGAGTCGTTGCTCGCCGAGCTCGAGGCGCACTATCGCGACGAGCCGTTCGTATTCGTCAGCGCTGCGTCGCCCTCGACCAAGGCCACGCTCGGTAGCAACATGGCCCACGTGACAGCGCGCTACGACGAGCGCACCAATACCGTGCTGACGATCTGCGCCCTCGACAACCTGGCCAAGGGGGCGTCCGGTGGCGCGATACAGGCTGCCAACGTGGCACTCGGCCTGCCTGAGACCGCCGGCTTGGCCCAGGTTGGCCTCTACCCGTGAGCGCGAGTACTGCGAGCGGGGGCCAGTCCCGACCGTCAGAGGGTGGGGAGGGAAGCGCTAGCGGCGACCCGCAGGAGGGAGCGGCCAAAGCGAGTATTGCGAGCGGGGGCCAGTCCCGACCGTCAGAGGGTGG
>JBDSMK010000435.1:0-2625 GCA_039915905.1 Ilumatobacteraceae bacterium | reverse complement strand
CTCGGACAATCGGAAGACGTTGAGCCAGCCGTCGGTGATGGGCATTGTTGAGTTCCCCCGGTATATGTAGAAGAAGTACGCTTAGCGGAGTGAGCGTTCACTCTCCGATCGACCGTACCTCCACCCGCGAAGACTGTCAACCGCGCCCGCCAGTGAGGATCGCCAACATCTCCGGCTTCTACGGCGATCGCCCGCGGGCGGCCGCAGAGATGCTCGAAGGACCTGACCCGATCGACGTGATCACCGGCGACTACTTGGCTGAGTTGACGATGCTGATCCTGTGGAAGGCGCGCAGCAAGGATCCGCGCGCCGGGTACGCCGCCACCTTTCTTCGCCAGCTCGAAGCTGTCCTTGGCACATGCCTTGCTCGCGGCATCAAGATCGTGACAAATGCCGGCGGATTGAATCCCCAAGGGCTGGCCGCGCGCATTGTCGAGGTCGCCTCGGCCGCCGGGCTGTCACCGCGCATCGGAGTCGTCGACGGTGACGACGTACGTCACCACTTCGACAGGGAGGTCGTGACTGCAAACGCCTACCTCGGTGGGTGGGGGATAGCTGAATGCCTTGCAGGTGGCGCCGACGTGGTGATCACCGGACGCGTTACCGATGCCGCCCTCGTAGTTGGTCCGGCCGCGTGGTGGCACAACTGGCGCCGCGACGAGTGGGATTCACTGGCCGGCGCCGTTGTTGCCGGCCACCTCATCGAATGCGGACCGCAGGTGACCGGTGGGAACTACTCCTTCATCGACGAACTGCCCGACAACCGCGCTCCAGGCTTTCCAATAGCCGAGATCGCCGCTGACGGCTCGGCGGTGATCACCAAGCAGCCAGGCAGCGGTGGGCTGGTCTCCGTCGGAACGGTGACGGCCCAACTGCTCTACGAGATCGATACGCCGCTGTACGCCAATCCCGATGCGGTTGCCAGGTTCGACACCATCGCGTTGCACGCCGCAGGCCCCGATCGCGTGCTTGTCGAAGGGGTCCGCGGCAATCCTGCTCCAACCACACTGAAGGTTGCGCTGAACAGCATCGGCGGGTGGCGGAACTCGATGACTCTGGTGCTCACAGGTCTCGACATACAGGCCAAGGCAAACTTGGCCACCGCGATGCTCACCGAAACGCTTGGTGGATTTGACCAGTTCGCCGATCACAGCATCGAGTTGATCCGCAGCGACCATGCTGATTCCCCTGGCAACACCACCGCGATGGCGCAACTGCGGGTGACTGTCAAGGATCCAGATCGGGCGAAGGTCGGTCGTCGCTTCAGCAACGCGGTCACCGAGTTGATGCTCGCATCGTACGCCGGGCGTTCACCACCACCCCGCCGTCAACGGCCATCGAATACGGGGTCTACCGACCCGCCTACATCGCGGCCGGGATCGTCGAGCACCGCGCGATCCTGCCCGACGGTACGATCCGGATCATCCCCCATCCCAGCGGCGCGCAGCCGTTCGTGCCCGCGGCACCCGACGAGCCGGCGGTCGAGTTCGATCGACTTTCGTGGGGCCCGTCGCAGCGCCGTCCGCTAGGCGCGGTTTGCGGGGCACGGTCCGGCGACAAGGGCGGCAATGCAAACGTCGGGATATGGGCCCGCGACGACGAGTCCTTTGCTTGGCTCGACGCCGCACTCGACGTGGCGGCGTTCCGCCGTCTGCTGCCGGAGGCAGAGTTGCTCGAGGTTCGTCGCTACCGCCTGGCCAACCTGAATGCCCTCAACTTCGTGGTTGTCGGGATCCTTGGCGATGGGGTCGCCTCGTCGGTTCGCTTCGACGCGCAGGCCAAGGGTCTCGGCGAGTACCTCAGGTCGCGCACCTTGGATGTGCCCGATCGCGTGCTCGGCGGCACACGCTCGGGTTAGCCGCGTTCGGTCTCGGTTACTGCGCTTGTCGTCGGCGCGTGAAGGCCTCACGGGCGGCCGCCGACATCGCGCTCTGCGCGTTCGCCTCCTCCATTTGGATCGAATACGGCAGGATCTGAGCAGAACGGGCCCGCATCCAGTGGTTGATCGGGACCTTCGAAGCCATCGCCGCCTGCAGTGGTCCGCTGGCCAGCCGTTCTGCGAGCTCGAGAGCCTTCGGCAGCAGATCGTCGTCGTCGACCACGAAGTTGACCAGGCCGAGCCGGTCGGCCTCCACGGCGTCGATCTGGTCGCCCGTCATCAGGTAGTACTTGGCGCGGTTGACGCTCATCAACAACGGCCAGATCACCTGTCCGCCGTCTCCGGCACCGAGACCCATGTTCACGTGGGTGTCGGCGAACACCGCCTTGCGTCCGGCGAAGACGACGTCGCAAAGCAGCGCAACAGTTGCACCTAGCCCCATCGCGTATCCGTTCACCGCTGAGATCAGCGGCTTCCTGCACTCGAGGATGTGATCCACGATGCGACGACCTTCCAACATCATCGCCGAATTGTCGACGCCGATCGGGTCGTCGGTGAAATCGCCGCCGGCGCAGAACGCTCGCCCCGCACCGGTGACCACCATCACCGTCATGGTCGGGTCTCCATCGAACTCGTAGGCGAAGCGCGAGAGTTCGTGGTGCATCGTGGCATTTACTGCATTGAGCTTCTTCGGACGGTTGAGCGTGGCGAGGAGAACGCCGTGGTCGCGCCTCTCGAAGCTGATG
>JBDSMK010000304.1:0-11904 GCA_039915905.1 Ilumatobacteraceae bacterium | reverse complement strand
CCTCCAGCTGTGAGGTGACATCGGAGTGCAGGCGCTGCCACGCCGATGACCCGGTCGTGCGCAGCTCAGCGTAGAGACCTTCCTCGCTCTCGCTCATCTGCCGTTCGGCCCGCGCCGCCAGACGGCTCAACGGGCCTGTGTTCTCGGCAACCTGCTCGCTGACCCGCGTCAACTGGTCAACGCCCAACGCGGCGACCCACTCCGCCAATCTGGCCATCAACGGCGCCAGCCGTGCTTGGACCCCGTCGAGCTCGCTGGCGACACCCTGCGCGTGGGCGTCGTAGCTGTTGGTGCTGACCGCCGCATGGACGAACGCGCCGGTGATCGAGAGGTGCGCCAGCGCGTCGTTGTACGCCTGGATCACCCGGTCGGCGGCCTCGCCGTCGGCCTCGCTCACCGCTCGAGCTGTGGTCGCGCGGATATTAAGGTGGTCAAACATCGCGGTCAGACGGGTCGCGTCGGCATCGGCGCGCTCCATCGCGTCGAGGAACGACCTGGCGGTGAACGACTCGTGCACGTCAGCCACGCTCCACGTCGGCAACTGCTCGGACGCCGCCACGTCGGCTTGGAACGCCCGATCGGTGTGGTCGATGATAAATCCCAATCGGGTGTACATGCCTGTAGCGGTGGTGTTCGCGGCATCGACGTACAACATCGCCTCGCTCAGCCCACGAGCGGCGAGATGCTCCAGGCCGGCGACGGTGAGCGCCTTGCCCAGGCCGAGGCCGTGGAAGGCCGGATCCACACCGATCGCATAGATCTCGCCGACCGGCGGGTCGATCTCGGTATGCACCTTGGTCCAACAAAAGCCTGCGAGGACGCCGTCGCGCTCGTGCAGCAAAAATCCCTCGGGATCGAACCACGGTTCCATCTGACGTTGAGCGAGTGCGGCAATGTTCCATCCGCCCTGTTCGGGATGAGTACTGAATGCGCGATTGTTGACCACCAACCAGTCGGCCTCGTCGCTCCCCGGCTCGAACGCGCGCACAGCCAGATCAGTGGTTTGCGTAAGCGGTAGCGGTCGCCGCATCTGATGCAGCTCGCGGGCCAAGTGGAACCCGTGGGCCGCGACAGCGGCTTCGAACTCGTTGCCGACGTGGGTGGGCACCCACCAATTGATCGTGCCGCCGTGATGCTCCGCGGTGTAGGTGACGGCACGTTCCACGAGCTTGATCAGAGGCGCAACGTCGGAACGATGCTGCGGCCCGATCACTACGGCCAGCGACCACACACCGTTGTTCTGCTGCAGCTGTGCATAGCCGGCAAGATCCACCGGCTTGGCCGCGTCCGCGTCGTTCGGGTGAACGGGAAGCAGCAGTCCGACGTATGTCGGGCTGTGATCGGCAACAAAGTCGAGCCACAGGTGATCGCTCAGTGGTCTGGCGCCGTCGACCTGTTCGGCGACGTCCATCAACCGCTCCACCGCCAAGCGCTGAATGTCGTTGAGCCGGCGTAACACATCGACCACCATGGGTCAGAGGCTAACTGTGGGCGCCGTACCGCCAGCAGGATGGCTTCGGGTCATCGACAGACCGTTGCCGTAGTGTCGGTCCGATGGGTAAACCACGGACCCCAAAGGGGCGAGCAGTCGTCGTAGCAGAGCGACTCGCGACGCAGTACCCGGAGGCGATCTGCGAGTTGGATCACACCTCACCGTTCGAACTGCTGGCGGCGACGATCTTGTCCGCGCAGTGCACCGATGTTCGGGTGAACATGGTTACGCCGGCGCTGTTCGAGCGGTACCCCGGCCCCGACGAGCTGGCCGCGGCCAATCCGTCGGAGGTAGAGGACATCATCCGGTCCACCGGCTTTTATCAGGCCAAGACGCGAAGTTTGCTGGGAATGGCCACTGCCCTGATGGAACGATTCGGTGGTGAAGTTCCGACAATGCTCGATGACCTTGTGACGCTGCCGGGTGTTGGACGCAAGACCGCAAATGTGGTCCGCAGCGTCGCGTTCGGCCTGCCAGGACTCGCAGTTGATACGCATGTCACTCGTGTCACCAAGCGTCTCGGACTGACCACGGAGGATGACCCGGTGAAGATTGAAGCTGTGCTGTGCAGCTATCTCCGCCCAGCTAGCTGGGGCGATTTCAGCCTGCGGGTGATCCTCCACGGGCGTCGCGTGTGCTCCGCGAGAAGTCCGCGTTGCGCCGACTGTGGGCTAGAGGACATTTGCCCCTCGTCGTTGCTACGAACATGACGTGGCCGAGCCGTTGTGAATGGCGTCATTAGACGCGTTGAGCGGATGAAACTCCTTGTGGGATCGATTCTGGGGTGTAGAGTTGAAACTCACTAACCAGGTTCCCGCCACCTGGTTTGGTTGGTGATGCCAGGATCCGCCGCCTGGCGTTGCCGTGCGCGACGGCCCCCGCAAAGGGGCCGTCGCCATTTTTCCGGTGCGATTCCGTCGGCAATTTCTCAACTGCTGAGCTTGGCCGCCCGGTGCAGCATCCGGATTGCACTACGCAGCGAGCGTTCTGCCTCGTACATCGCTGTCACGGCATCACCATTCGGGGTCCTCTGACGGTCGCCGGCCATCGCTGCGACCTCGGCGCGGTACTGCTCTACGTGATCGGCGATCACGGACACGTGGGCGGCGGTGGATGTCGTCATCACCACATTGTGCCCGGCTTCGGTCACTCCAGCTCGCTGCGGTAGGGCGTGCTAAAGCCATCGGGTCACCAGGCGGCCGATCGGTAGCCTGGCGGGGTGACGGTGATCCCAGTTCGAGACGACCTCAAGTCCCTGGAGGGCTACCACTCGCCACAAGTCGACGTCGCCGTGAGGTTGAACACCAATGAGTCGCCGGTACCTCCGCCCGACGAGTGGCGCGATGCGTTCGCGGCGGAGATGTCGCGTGTGCAATGGCACCGCTACCCCGATCGCGCAGCGACCGCGTTACGCGCCGGGATTGCCGATATCCACCATGTCACTCCCGAGCAGGTTTTCGCGGCCAACGGAAGCAACGAGGTGCTGCAGACCCTGCTGCTGACATACGCCGGGCCCGGCCGCACCGTGGCCACGTTCGAGCCGACCTATCAACTGCACGCCCACATCGCCCGCCTCACCGGCGCCACGGTGGTCGAAGGTGAACGAGCCGCCGACTTCACCCTCGATCTCGACGAGGTCCGCCGGGTCACCGCCGCCGCTGACCCGGTGGTGACCTTCCTGTGTTCGCCGAACAACCCCACCGGTCTCGTGGAACCCGAGGCGAATGTAGACGCGGTGCTGGCCGCAGCACCTGGGATCGTGGTGGTCGATGAGGCCTACGGCCAGTTCTCGCGGTGGTCGGCGCTCGGTCTGGTGAACGACGATGTTCCACTGGTTGTCACCCGCACATTTTCCAAGACCTGGTCGATGGCGGGTTCGCGGCTCGGCTACCTGGTCGGACCGTCATGGCTCGTTGCCGAGCTCGACAAGGTGATCCTGCCGTATCACCTTGATACGGCCAAGCAGATCGCTGGGAGGTTGGCGCTGCGCTTCGTCGATCAGATGGAGAGGCGGGTGGAGTTGATCGTGTCGGAACGAGAAAGGCTCACTGCTGCGCTGGCCGAATTGCCGGTCGACGCCTTCCCCAGCGGCGCAAACTTCATCCTCTTCAGACCGACGTCGGCCGACGGCAAGCAGGTCTGGCAGTCACTGCTGGACCGCAGCGTGTTGATTCGCGACTGCTCCGCGTGGCCCCGCCTGGAGAACTGCCTGCGGGTCACTGTCGGCACCCCGGCGGAAAACGACGCCTTTCTCGAAGCACTTCGCCAGGTGCTGCGATGACCCGTTCGGCGACAGTCTCACGGATCACGAAGGAGACGAGCATCGAGTTGTCCATCGATCTCGACGGCACTGGAATCACAGACATTTCCACCGGCATTCCGTTCTACGACCACATGCTCGATCAGATCGGGCGTCATGGTGGATTTGATCTACGGATCGCGGCTTCGGGCGACCTGCAGATCGACACTCATCACACGGTGGAAGACGTGGCCTTGGCGCTCGGCGAAGCGTTCCGCAGCGCCGTCGGAGCGAAGGTAGGTGTGCGCCGGTTCGCCAGTGGCAGTTATCCGCTGGACGAGGCACTGGTGGAAATCGCCCTCGATTTGTCCGGGCGACCGTTCGTGTTCTGGGATGTGCCGATGCCGGAGAGCCTGCCACTGGGCAACCCGGCATTCGATCCGCAACTCGCCGAGCATGCGGTGACCTCCTTTGCCACTGCCGCTGATATCACCCTGCACTGCACGCTGCGTCGCGGTCGCAACGTGCACCACATCATCGAGGCGACGTTCAAGGGCCTCGCACGGTGCTTGCGCGATGCTGTGCGAATCGAGGGTGCGACGCTGCCGAGTACCAAGGGTGTGTTGTGATGCGTACACCGCCACTCGTTGCGGTGCTGGATTACGGCATCGGCAACCTGCGGTCGGCGCAGAAGGCACTCGAGCGCTGCGGCGCCGATGCGCGGCTGACTCGCGACGCCGCGATGGTGGCCGACGCCGATGCCGTCGTGCTGCCTGGCGTTGGCGCGTTCGGCGCCTGCATGGATGCGCTGCGCAACGCCGGTCTGGAACCGGTTGTTCATCGTGCGGTCGCCTCGGGCCGACCGTTCCTGGGGATCTGCGTCGGCATGCAAATGCTGTTCTCCGGCAGCGACGAGGACATCAGCGCCGAGGGGCTGGGCGTCATCGAGGGTCGTATCGAGTGGATCTCAGCTGACCTTCCGCGCCCCCAGATGCAGTGGAACCGGCTTGATTTGGTGCGCCGCGATCCGATGTTCACGGGCCTCGGGGAGCGGCCCTGGATGTACTTCGTTCACTCCCTGCACGGTGTCCCGCAAGATCCGGATGTGACCGTAGCGACATGCCAGTACGGCACGACGGTGAACGCCGCGTTCCGAAGCGCAACGGTGTTCGCGACGCAGTTCCATCCGGAGAAGTCGGGCCTCGCCGGGCTCCGACTGCTGCACAACTTCGTGGATCTCGCAGCACAGAATTCGTCGATCGATGGTGCCGCGGCTCCAGCTGGGATCGCTCGCTCGTGATCGAGTTGTATCCGGCGATCGACTTGCGCGCCGGCCGTGTGGTGCGACTGCGCCAAGGTGACTACGACAACCAGACGGTGTACGGCGACGATCCCGTATCAGTGGCAACTGGATTCGCCGACGCAGGGGCCACGTGGATCCACGTTGTCGACCTCGATGCGGCGCGTACCGGATCGCCGGTGAATCGTCCGGTAGTGGCGATGATTGCCGAAGCCGTGGCCGGACGGGCGAGAATCCAGACAGGTGGGGGAGTGCGTAGCGTGGATGACGCGAGGGCGCTCAGGGAGGCCGGAGTGGCCCGGGTGGTGATGGGATCCGCCGCCGTCGCTGATCCGGCACTTGTTAGCAGCGCAGCAGAGATCGTCGCCGTCGCAGTCGGTCTCGATCACCGCAATGGCGAATTGGCAGTCCACGGATGGACCGCCGGCTCAGGGGTGCAACTCGATGAGGCGCTCGGCTGGTTCCCTGCGGCATCCGCATTCGTGATCACCGACATCGGCCGGGACGGCATGCTCGGCGGCCCTGATGTCGATGGCCTAACGGCGGCTGCGCGGCTCACGACGGTGCCGGTGATCGCCAGTGGCGGCGTTGCCTCGCTCGCCGATCTCACCGCCCTCA
The DNA here is from genome assembly GCA_039915905.1 of Ilumatobacteraceae bacterium. Taxonomy (GTDB): domain Bacteria; phylum Actinomycetota; class Acidimicrobiia; order Acidimicrobiales; family Ilumatobacteraceae; genus JAODBQ01. Next base: position 6,255 of record JBDSMK010000304.1, on the reverse strand, counting down.
GCGCGGTGTCGGGAGTTGCCGGGGTGATCGTCGGCAAGGCGATCTACGAGGGATGCTTCACCGTCGCCGAGGCCCTTCTGGAACTAGAGCGTGCGTGGAGCTGATCCGATGCAGGTAGCAAGAATCATCCCGTGTCTCGACGTGACCGCAGGCCGGGTCGTCAAGGGGATCAACTTCGTCGGTCTGCGCGACGCCGGTGATCCGGTCGAGTTGGCAGCGAAGTACGACGCCGAGGGTGCCGACGAGCTGGTCTTCTATGACATCACCGCCTCGTCTGACGACCGTGAGACGATGATCGACGTGGTTTCCCGCACAGCTGAGCAGGTCTTCATCCCGCTCACCGTCGGCGGCGGGGTGCGTACCGTGGAAGACGCCAGACGGATGTTGCGTGCTGGGGCCGACAAGGTCAGTGTGAACACCGCAGCGGCACAACGCCCAGAGCTGATCTCGGAGATCGCTGCCGTGTTCGGCACGCAGTGCTGCGTGTGCGGAATCGACGTCAAGCGGCGCGCTGATGGTCGGTCGTTCGAGGTGGTGATCCACGGTGGGCGCACCCACACCGGTATCGATGCGGTCGAGTGGGCGGCTCGCGCCGCCGATCTCGGTGCGGGCGAGCTGGTTCTCAACTCGATGGACCGTGACGGCACGAAGGCTGGGTTCGATCTGGAACTGACCGCGGCGGTGACTGATGCGGTCAACATCCCGGTGATCGCGAGTGGTGGTGTGGGAACGCTGCAGCATTTGGTGGAAGGTGTCACGATCGGTCATGCCACCGGGGTGCTGGCAGCCAGCATCTTCCACTTCGGTGAGCACACCATCGCCGCAGCCAAGGCCGCGATGGCGGCGGCCGATGTAGTGGTCCGCCCAGTCGTCGCGTAAGTTGCGCGCATGACTCGAACTCGAATGGAGTACCGCCGGCTCGGCCGCAGCGGATTGCAAGTTTCAGTGTTGTCGTTCGGGAGCTGGGTGTCGTTCGACAAGCAGCTCAAAGACGACGCCGCGATGGAATGCATGCAGGCAGCAAAGGACGCGGGCTGCAACTTCTTCGACAACGCGGAGGCCTATGCCGGCGGCGAAAGCGAGTCGATCATGGGTCGCGTGGTGCGCCAACTCGGCTGGCCGCGTCACGAGTACGTGATGAGCACCAAGTTCTACTGGGGGCTGCACGGCCGGATGCCGAACATGCAGAACACGCTCAACCGCAAGTATCTGATGCAGGCCATCGACGGGTCGCTGGAGCGGATGCAGCTCGATTTCCTCGATGTCATCTACTGCCACAGAGCCGACCCGAACACACCGATCGAAGAGACGGTGTGGGCGCTCAGCGACATCATCGACTCGGGAAAGGCGTTGTACTGGGGGACCAGCGAGTGGACCGCCGACGAGATCCGCGCCGCATGGGAGATCGCCGAGCGTCACCATTTGCACAAGCCCGTCGTAGAGCAACCGCAGTACAACTTGATGACCCGCCGCAAGGTGGAAACGGAGTTCGCCCGCCTCTACGACGACATCGGGCTCGGCACGACGATCTGGAGCCCGCTGGCATCGGGACTGCTGACCGGCAAGTACCGCGACGGTGTGCCGCCCGACAGCCGCGGCGCGCTCGAAGGCTATGGCTGGCTGGCGGACCGCCTGACTAATGCTGATGAACTGGCCAAGGTGGAGCGGTTGCGCCCGATCGCCGAGGGACTCGGCTGTTCGATGGCTCAGCTCGCCATCGCCTGGTGCGCGGTCAACCCACATGTCTCCACGGTGATCACGGGGGCCAGCAGGGCCAGCCAAGTGGTGGAGAACTTCGCCGCGCTCGACGTCATGCCGTTGCTCACTGTCGACGTGCTGAAACGCATCGACGATGCGCTCGTCTGACACACCGTGAAGCACCGGTGAAGCACCGGTGAAGCACCGCTGTCGGTAGCGTGCCGTCGTGGCCGATGAAAAGTTGCCGATAAAGATGCTCAACGACCGCGTCCTGGTGCGCATCCCCGAGAAGGATGGCGAGCGGCGCACGACCGGCGGCATCTTGATTCCGGCGACGGCTCAGATATCGAAGCGACTGGTTTGGGCCGAGGTGGTCGCGTTGGGTCAGAACGTGCGCACCGCCGAGGTCGGCGACCGGGTGCTGTTCAGTCCCGACGATCGCTACGAGGTAGAGGTGGGTGGCACCGACTACATCATGCTGCGCGAGCGCGACATCCACGCCGTGGCGGCAAAGCGCATCGAGGCGAGCACGGGTCTGTACCTGTAGTCCCCGTATCATGGCCGGATGCCCACCGGCGTGAAGATCTCCGCAACACCAGAACAACTCGACGCGGTGAAGTACGACGCTGCCGGCCTGGTCCCGGCAATCGCCCAGGACGTGCATACCAAGGACATCTTGATGTTGGCCTGGATGAACGCGGAGACGTTGAGGATGACCCTCGACGAGGGTCGAATGGTCTATTGGAGCCGTAGCCGTCAAGAGGTGTGGCGCAAGGGCGACACCAGTGGTGACGGACAGTACGTACGTGAGGCCTTCTACGACTGCGATGCCGACGCGCTGTTGTTCCTCGTCGAGCAGGCAGGTGGCGGTGCGTGTCACACCGGCGCGTATTCGTGCTTCTACCGCCGCTTCGGTGACGAAGTGTGAGCACTGAGTCGTTCACCAAGGCCGGACTACGGATCTCGCCGGGCCGCGCCGAGTTCCACGCGATGTCCATGGAGCACACATCGGTCCCGGTGTGGTGTGAGTTGCTCGCCGATCTGGAGACTCCGGTGGCGGCGTACGCCAAGCTGGTCGGTGACGGCCCCGGCTTCCTGCTCGAGTCCGTGGAGCATGGCGAACGATGGAGCCGCTACAGCTTCGTCGGGCGAGATCCGGTCGCGACGATCCAATTGCGCGACGGGATGCTGAGCGTGGACGGTTCTGTGCCAGCGTCGATGCCAACCGATCGCGGCATGCTCGCCGCCCTCGACGCGCTGGTGGCCGCCTACCGCGCACCGGTGATCCCCGACTTGCCTCCGTTGCAGGGCGGAGTGATGGGCTACCTCGGCTACGACGTAGTCCGCGAAGTGGAGCGTCTGCCGAATCCGGCGCATGACGACCGGCAGTTGCCCGATGCAGTGATGAGCGTCATTGGTTCGCTGGCTGCGTTCGATCATTGGCGTCAGCGCGTCTACCTGATCGAGAGCGTGCCGGTGCTCGGTCTCAGCGGGACCGACCTGGATGCGGCCTACGACGCCGCGATCGCTCGCGTGGAGCGTGCCGTCGCCGATCTGTCGCGCCCGTTGCCGTATGTTCCTGTGGCCCCACCACGAGTCGGCGACCAGGTACCGACGGTTACGTCGTCGATGCCCAACGGGATGTACCAGAGGGCTGTCGAGGCGGCCAAGGAACACATCGTCAACGGTGACATCTTCCAGGTGGTTCTCTCGCAACGCTACGACATCCAACTCGACGCTGATCCGTTCGACTTCTACCGCGTGCTGCGTCAGATCAACCCCAGCCCATACATGTACTTCCTGCGCCATCCGGAGATCACCATCGTCGGCAGCTCGCCGGAGCCGATGGTGCAGGTGCTCGGGCGCAAGGTGATAAGTCGGCCGATTGCCGGCACTCGGCGGCGTGGTCGTGATGACGACGATGACCGTCGGATGGCGGGGGAGTTGCGGGAGAGCCCGAAGGAGGTCGCCGAGCACGTGATGCTGGTGGACCTGGCGCGCAACGACGTCGGACGGGTCACCAAGTTCGGCACGGTGCATGTCGACGAGTTGATGAGCCTGGAGCGCTACAGCCACGTCATGCATCTCACGTCACAGGTCAGCGGAGACCTTCTCGACGGCCGCACTGCGATCGACGTGCTGCGCGCCACACTGCCGGCCGGAACTGTGAGCGGAGCTCCGAAGGTGCGCGCGATGGAGATCATCGACGAACTCGAGACTGTCAAGCGCGGGCCATATGCGGGCGTCGTCGGGTACGTCGATTTCAGCGGCAACCTCGACACGGCTATCGCGATCCGCACGATGTTCGTCGGGCCCGACGGTGCCTCGTTCCAAGCCGGGGCCGGCATCGTTGCCGATTCAGTACCAGACGACGAAGACCTCGAGTGCCGCAACAAGGCGGCCGCCCTCCTCGCCGCCGTACCTGCGGCCCGACGGATGACGGCCAACCGAGCCGCACAGGGCACACCCGCATAGCTGGCTTCTAGCTGAGCAGCTTGCCGATGAGCAGAATCGTGCCGGTGAGGCCGACCACCATCGTGCCGAGCACGGTGATCGCAACCAGCCCGGGCACCCTGGTTGCCGCCCATACGGCGGCCGCCAGAGATGGGTAGGTGGACCGCGAGCCGTTCACTGCGTCGTTGAGTTTGCTGAGGCTGCGGGCGGTAGTGGCCAGTGGCTGGCCGGTGTCGTGATCGATCAGCAGCGACATGTTCGACCGCGAGTTGCCGATCAGCGACCGAACGTCGTCGATCAACCGAGGAGCGCGCTTCGCTGTGCGTCGCACGATCAACCACGCGCCGATACCGGCGATCAGAGGAATGGCGCACAGCGCTCCACCGAGGATCGTCCAGGTGGTGAGTCGCGAGTCGCTGATGGCCCATAACCCGGTGAGGAACGTGGCTACCGAGATCGTTGCTGCCGCGGTTGCCACGCCGAACGCCAGTGAGGTGAGCCGACGAAGAGTGACCTGCAGGAACTGTGTGAATCTGGTGACGACCGTCTCGGTGGTCGGAGTCGCCCGTCCTCCGGGATCTTGGCTCGGCTCGATGTCTGCCATAGCGCCAGTGTGTCAGCCGCCCTCATCGATGCGACACTGAGCCCATGTTCTGGCCTGATTCCCCCCGTGACTGCGTGCAGATCAGCGGCCCCGATGCGACGACGTTCCTGCATTCGCAGATGTCTCAGGACATCGTTGCGCTCGCCGTTGGCGACAACGCGTGGTCGTTTCTTCTGCAACCCAACGGTCGGGTCGACGTGCTCACCTTGGTCCATCACGTCGCCGCGGATTCGTTCGTGATCCACACCGACGTGGGATATGTCGATGCGTTGACGGCCCGCCTCAACCGCTTCAAGATCCGCGTCTCCGCGGAGCTTGCACTAGTCCAGCAGCCGCCGCCTGGCGGTATCGCCGGCGCTTCAACTGCTGAGTTGGAGGACGCGCGGATTGCCGCCTGCTGGCCGGCGATGGGCGCTGAGATCGTGCCCGGCGAAACCATCCCGGCCGAGACCGGGATCCTCGACGTCACGGTGAGCTTCACCAAGGGCTGCTATCCCGGCCAGGAACTGGTGGAGCGGATGGACAGTCGTGCAGCACAGGCGCCGCGACATCTCATCGTGGTCGGGCGCCGCCCTGGTGACGTGGTCGGCGGCGACCTGAAGCTTGTTGCTGGAGGGACAGGCACGGCAGCTTCCGATGCGGTCGTAGGCACGATCACGTCGGTAGGTACCACTCAGGTGCTGGCGCTCGTGCGCCGGGGGGTCGAAGCATTCGACAGGGGATGACTACAACTGTTCGACAGGTCGTCGACTGCCGCGTGTCACGCGGGGACTTGCAGGATCGAGCGGAACTCGGGATCGGCGCGCAACGCGGCGTATTCGGGGGCGTGGTCGGCGGCATGCCGTAATCCATCGGTCGGCGGAGCGCCACCGACCGCAGTACGTAACCAGCCGAGTGCAATAGGGCGGTCGTGGAGGCCCGCGGCGGCGCGGCTGACGCATATCGCCAACATCGGTGATGGCTGACGTTGATACGCGTCGGCGGCGTAGTGCGCGGCGTCCTCGAACTGATCGAGGCGCAGGAGCACGCCGGCGAGCACGAACTCGCTGTAGATCCGGCCCGTAGGCAATGGCAGCGGCAGGATCCGTACCAGCGTGTCGAGCGCCTCCACCGGCGCCGCGTCCGGCGGCCACCAGTTCGGCTCCTCCGGATCGGTGAAGTCGCTGACGATCACCTGCCTGGCGATATCGGGGTGGCCTTGGGTGAGCTGCTGATGGGCCCGGTACCAGGGTGACGGAAGCTGCCCGTCGACGAACCGCTGCAAGTCGCCGGATTGCCAGGCTGCGGCCTCGGCGACGGCAAACAACGTGGCGCTGCCGAGGTGGGCGGGTCGACGGTTCGGGCGGCGATGGTGACCGAGCATCTGGAACTGGGCGATCAGCGGGATCATCGCGAACACCGCCAGGCCCTGGAAGCGTGGGTCGAAGAACAGCCAAGCCGAACCCACGATTGTCATCACGATGCTGGCGTAGATCATCGCGACGTGCGCCTTGCCCTTC
>JBDSMK010000267.1:0-6991 GCA_039915905.1 Ilumatobacteraceae bacterium | reverse complement strand
GAGTGAGAACGGACTGAGGTTCTGGAAGATTGCCCACGTGCTCAGCCGGCCAGCGCCGCAAGAAGCTTCAGCGGCGTGTCTTTCGGGCTGATCTTGTACCACGCCTGTTCGATCTTGCCCGACGCGTCGATAAGGAACGCGGAACGCTCGATACCCATGTACGTCCGCCCATAGTTCTTCTTTTCTTTCCACACTCCGTATGCCTCGGCTACGTGGTGTTCGGTGTCGGCGAGGAGATCGAAGCCAAGCGTGTACTTGGTGTCGAAACGCTGCTGAGCGGCCTGCTTGTCGGGGCTGATCCCGATAATCGTGGTGCTACCGATCTGGCCGGCTAGATCACGCAGCCCACAGGCCTGTTGCGTGCAGCCAGGAGTATCGGCTTTGGGATAGAAGAACACCAGCACGCGGTGCCCCGGCATTGTTGAAGGGCCGAATTCGACGATATCGCCGACCTGATTTGGCAAGGAGATCGGGGGAGCGAGATCACCGGCGCTGAGCATCGCCGGAGCTTATCCGGGTGTCGCCAGCCACCTCGACCTCGCTAGAAAGTTGGATTCCAGCCGCTACCGCTAGTGGTAACTTCCCGAATTCTTGCGCGAATCTTGAGGCAACTCTTGCATGAGTCCATCTCCGTGGTACCATCACACTGCGTGTTGGATCTTGACGAATCCCCGATGAATCGGAAACGTTAAGTGTCAGCTACGAGTATCGACTCGATCACACAGTGATCACAAAACGGGAGAGAACGATGCACCTCACCAGGCCCTGCTGAATCCGTCAACCACGTTCAAATTGTCTTCCAGTCCGCGCGAAGGAGGTTCCCGGAATGCACCTGACTAGGCCTTGCTGAATAATTTTCGAGATCATTTCCGGTGATTGGCCGTCTGAGCATCACCCCTGAGCATCACCTTGAGTGGCGACGCAGCCCGTGCCCATAGAAACCGCCACGCGGTCGAGCGTGGGCGTGGAAATGGGACGGAATAGTCCGCATGTTGTCGTCGACGTAGAACTCAAATACGTACTCGCGACGAGTCACTTCCGCCACCCGATTGAGTAACCTGACCCGAATCCCCTCAGGGGGATTCGGGTCATGGCATTTCCAGACGACCATCGGTACCCAGCACATCTCGCATTCGGCGACCCAACACTCTTCATCGTCGTAAAACCAGTCCGTCATTCGCGCCGCCTCACACAATTCACAGGCGGACGCTTCGGGATTGGACCCAACGGCGTCGACAGCCTCAGCGGCGGGATGGTGCTCTGACATCGCGCTCACTGGTCGATGCTGTGACGGACCTCAGCGACATATTTACCGACAGCATCTGCGCCGAGATCAAGCAGGCGCCGAACCATCGAAGCACCTTGCACCACGCCGTCGGCCACCCGCACAGCCTCGCGCGCTTGCGCCGCGTTCGAAACACCGACGCCCACCAGCACGGGCACGTCGGTCACCGCTTTCAGCCGACCGGCAAGTGCCGTGGCGCTGGCGGCAAGGCTTGTACGCTCGCCGGTCACACCCAGCAAGCCCACCGAATAGACGAACCCGCGACTACGCGCTGCGATGCGCAGCAGCCGTGCGTCGCCGGTTGTCGGAGCAGCAAGCATCACCGTCTCGATGCCCGCCCGATCTGCTGCCGCGCACCAAGGTGCTGACTCGTCGAGCGGTAGATCTGGCACGATGGCAGCGACGATCCCCGCTGCCGCCAGCTGCTCGGCGAAACGGGTCGGTCCAGCGTGGTGGATCGTGTTGTAGTACGTCATCACTCCCAACGGAATCGACACATCGAGACCGCGGACTTCCTCCATGATCGATGTCGGTGTCGCCCCATCGGCAAGTGCCTGCTGCGACGCACGCTGGATGACCGGGCCATCCATCACCGGATCGGAGAACGGGATTCCGATCTCGATCGCATCGGCACCATTGGCCGCAGCGGCCCGGACCGCGTCCTGCCAACCACGCAACCCGCCAGTGATGTACGGCACCAGCAGCTTGCGCCCGGCGGCACGCTTGGCGCGGAACTCAGCCTCCATCACACCGATGGCCGCAGAACTGCTCATCGCTCGAGGATCTCCATGATCTGCGCTACGTCCTTGTCGCCGCGGCCAGACAGGTTCATCAACACTGTGGCGCCCGGCATCGTCGGCGCCTCGCGGATGATCCAGGCGAGGGCGTGGGCGCTCTCCAACGCGGCGATGATCCCTTCGCTTCTGGCCAGCTGCTGGAAGGCCACGATCACCTCGGCATCGGTGACGCTCGGGTACTCGGCGCGGTGGATCGTCGCCAGGTACGAGTGCTCCGGCCCAACTCCCGGATAGTCGAGGCCCGCGGAGATCGACTCGGCCTCGAGCACCTGGCCGTACTCGTCCTGCATCAGGAAACTACGCATTCCGTGAACCACGCCGGGCTGGCCACGCCCGATTGCTGCTCCCCCGGCTGGCTCGACGCCCACCAATCGAGAACGTGCGTCTACGAAGCCCGAAAAGATCCCGATCGCGTTGGAGCCACCCCCGACACATGCGACCACCACGTCTGGCATGTCGCCGAGCAGCGCTGCGCACTGGGCGCGGGCCTCGTCGCCGATCACCCTGTGGAACTCACGGACCATCCACGGGTACGGATGCGGTCCCATCACAGACCCCAAGCAGTAGTGCGTGGTCTCCACCGACGCAACCCAGTCACGCATCGCCTCGTTGACCGCGTCCTTCAGCGTGCGGCTACCGCTGTGCACCGCCTCCACCTCGCTGCCCAACAGCCGCATGCGGAACACGTTCAACGCTTGACGGTCGACATCGACCGCCCCCATGTACACCTTGCACTGCATCCCAAGCAGGGCTGCCGCGGTGGCAGTGGCTACGCCATGCTGACCGGCGCCGGTCTCTGCCACCAGACGCTGCTTGCCCATCCGCTTGGCCAGCAGGGCCTGACCCAAAACGTTGTTGATCTTGTGTGAACCGGTGTGGTTGAGATCCTCCCGCTTGAGCAGCAGACGGATTCCGAGTTGCTGGCCGAGGTTCGCGCACTCGGTGACGATTGATGGTCGCCCGGCGTAATCACGCAACAGCGCGGCGAGTTCGCCGCGGAAGGCATCGTCGCTCCACGCCACCCGGAAGGCCTGCTCCAGTTCCTCGCAGGCCGGCACCAGCGTCTCCGGCACGAATCGACCACCGAACTCGCCGAACCGGCCGGTGGACGACGGCTCGCCCATGATCGACGGTTGCGGTCGAGAGGTCGTCACTTGCTCATCGGCCATAGATGATCGCCCACTCCGCATCCGTCATTCGTCGTCTGCCCAGTCGTAAGGCAGGTCGTCGGGCCCACGATGCACCTCGGGGGCAGCCGCGCGGGCGCGCTCGATGAACAGCTTGACCTTCAACGCGTCCTTCCGGCCTGGCACCTTCTCCACGCCGGACGACACATCGACACCCCATGGCTGCACCGCGCGGACTGCTTCGCCGACGTTGTCCGGGTTCAGGCCGCCAGCCAGGATCAGCCGCGGGCCCTCCGGGAAGTCGGCCATCAACGACCAGTCGAACAGCGCTCCGGAACCAGGCGACGGCGCATCGACGAGGATCATGTCTGCACCGAACTCGTTGGCCCGGCGGGCATCGGGGGAACCGGCGACGACTGCCTTGATCACCCACCGCACTGCGGACGACACCTCCGCAACCATGCTCGGGCTCTCGTGACCGTGCAACTGGGCGGCCTTCAAACCGGCGCGGTGGACGGTCTCGACAACCCGTTGCGGATGCTCGTCGCGGAACACACCTACCGTGAGGATCTCTGGTGGCAACCGGCGGGTGATGTCGTACACCTTCTGCGGGGCGATCTGCCGTGACGATGGAGCAAACACGAAGCCGACCGCATCGGCGCCCATCGCCACGGCGAACAGCGCATCGTCCTCGCTGGTGATGCCACAGATCTTCACGAACATGCGTCAGCCACCGTATCCGTCCGCAGCCCGCTCAGCCGATGATCAGTTCGCGCAAGGCGCTCACGGGGTCGGCGGCGGTGACCAGCGTTTCGCCAACCAGGACCGCGTCGTAGCCGGCGCGGTGCAACGCCAACGCGTCGTCGTGGCCGCGCACGCCGCTCTCGGCGACCTTCACGACCCCTTCAGGTATCGCCTGCGCCATCCGCACCGCTCGTTCGTGATCCACCTCGAAGGTGACCAGGTCGCGTTGGTTGACCCCGATGAGGGTGGCGCCGGCAGCTAATGCAACGGCCAACTCGGCTTCGTCGTGGATCTCCACCAGAACGTCGAGACCGACTCCGACCGCGAGGTGGTGCAAGGCGATCAGCTCGGCCGGAACCAACGCAGCGGCGATCAGCAGCAGAGCGTCGGCACCCATGATCCTGGCGTCGTAGACGTCGCGTTCGCCGACGGTGAAGTCCTTGCGCAACACCGGCAACATGCACGCCTGACGGGCAGCGAGTAGGTCGTCGGCCGACCCGCCGAAGAACTCGCTGTCGGTCAGCACGGAGAGGCACGATGCCCCGCCGGCGGCGTAGTTTGCAGCCAGTTGCCCCGCGTCGAGACCGACGTTGAGGTCGCCCTTCGACGGTGAACGGCGCTTGATCTCGCTGATCACTGCCAATCGTGTGCCACCGGCCAGCGCGGCGCGAAAAGCACGCGGCGGCGGCATCGACCTGGCCTGCTCGTCGAGGTGTTTGATCGAGCGGCGATCGGTGGCGGCCACCTCGCGGTGGCGCGCCAGTATCCGGTCGAGGTAAGTGGCCCCCACGCCGGTCAGATTCCCTTGCCGCCGATCGGCTTGATCACCTTCATCTCCGGACGACCACCGACGAACGCGGCGAGCGCCGGTCCGAGGGCCTTGAAGGCGTCGGAGCCCATGTGTGCGTCGAGCGCTGCCTGGTCGGCGTACAGCTCATAGAAGTACAGCGCATCAGGATCCTTGGGGTCCTCGTGGAGGATGTAGGTGAGCGTGCCGGACTCGCCCTTGGCGGTCTCCAAAGCACCCTGGAGGGCCTTGGCCAACTCGTCGCGCTTGCCTGGCTGGGCGGGGATCTTCGCCCAAACTGCTACGTGGCTCATTGAAATCGTTTCCCTTCGCTGTGGTCTTGATCGACGGTCTGCGACCGCCGGATGTGGTTGCCCGATCGGCTTTCGCCCGTCGAGTGCACGTTGCGGAACGTAGCAGCGTGGCACGATGAGCGACGTGGTCGAATCGGGCGACGAACGAACTCTGGTGGTCATCGAGGACGACGCGCACATCGCCGACCTGCTCGATCTGTACTTGCGCGAGGCAGGCTTCCGGGTGTTGTTGGCCGACCGCGGCGAACGAGGGCTGCAGCTCGTTGCACAGCATCGTCCGGTGCTGGTGTTGCTCGACGTCGGCTTGCCAGACATTGACGGATTCGAGGTGTGCCGGCGGTTGCGCGCCATCGGCAACCTGCCGGTGATGTTCCTCACCGCCCGCGACGGCGAGATCGACCGCGTTCTCGGTTTGGAGCTAGGCGCCGACGACTACGTGGTCAAGCCGTTCTCGCCACGTGAGGTCGTGGCGCGGGTGAAGGCAATACTGCGCCGTGGCAGGTCCGAACCTACCGATGATGCAGCGGTGCTGAGCATCGGCGACGAGTTCGAAATAGACACCGCCAGGCGGGAGGCTCGCCGCCACGGCCAGCCGGTCGCGCTAGCGACGCGAGAGTTCGACCTCATCGCATTCTTGGCCCACAACCAAGGGATCGCGCTCAGTCGCCAGCAACTGATCGACGGGGTGTGGGGCGTCGACTGGTATGGCGATGACCGGACAGTTGATGTACACGTGCGCCAGCTACGCCGGAAGATGGGCGAGGACCTTCCGCTGGCAACCGTGTGGGGCATCGGATACAGGCTCGGATGACGCACCCGTGACCCGCCGCCTGGCAATCCTGATCATCGGCGTAGTCGTGTCGGTGCTGGTGCTGGTGGGTGGTGGCACCTTGGTCTTCGCCAACTTCCGTGCCCGCCACACCACCGAGCGCGAGCTGCGCCAGCAGGCCGTGCGGGTCGCTTCCAACATCTCCGGAGCGCTCGACCTCGACACGGTCACCGACCCGGCCGTGCTGCAACGACGACTGCGACTGTTGAAGGTGCTGCGCGGCTTGCTACCGATCGACGACATAGCTGTGCTCACCACCGGTCCGGGCGGCCGACTAGACCCCACTCAGGTGCCGTCGACACTCACCATCGATGACCTCCAGCCGGATGTTCTCGCCAGATTGAAACCTGTCAGTGGCAACCACGGAAACCTGGTCTTCGCCGCTGCGCCCACCAGGGAGAGCAACGGCCGGCTGGTCATCGTGGTGCTCACCCAGCGGGCCAACGCCGGCCTCGGTTACTCGGTGCGGTACTTCTTTCTCGCTGCGGCCGCCACCCTGCTCCTCGGCCTGGCCGTAGCGTTGGTGCTCGGACGCAAGCTCACCCGGAGGCTGCGCGACGCGTCCGTTGCCACACAGCGGATCGCTGCCGGTCAGCTGGCGACGCGAGTGCCCGAGCCGCGCCCCGACGCCCATGACGAGCTCGCCGAGTTGGCGCGCAGCATCAACGGGATGGCCGAGGGACTGCAACGTTCAAAGGTTCTCGAGCAGCAGTTCCTGCTTTCGGTGAGCCACGATCTACGCACCCCGTTGACGTCGATTCGCGGTTATGCCGAGGCGATCACCGACGGCGCTGCCGACCCGGCTGCGGCGGCGACGGTGATCAAGTCCGAATCGCAGCGCCTCGAACGGTTGGTCGCCGACCTACTCGATCTGGCCAAGGTGCAGAGCCGCAGCTACTCGTTCCAGATGGTTCCGGTGAACCTGGTGGAGGCAACCGCCGCAGTGGTCAGCGGCTTCGTCCCTGGTGCCGCCGAACACGGGCTCTCGCTGCGCTTCGCAGTCGCCGTCGATGGTGCGGGCGGTTCGCCAGTCGGCCAGGCGCCATCCCCTGCGAGGTCGGCGGCGATGGTCACGGCCGATCCAGACCGACTGGCTCAGGTGACCTCC
>JBDSMK010000254.1:0-4949 GCA_039915905.1 Ilumatobacteraceae bacterium | reverse complement strand
CGAGCGACGAGGTTCGGTACGCGGCTGAAGCCTCCATCGTCTCCAGCACCACCTCCGGATCCACGCAGAGACGGTCCGCGATCTCGTCGATCCGTGGCGCCCGACCGAGCTCCTGGGAAAGCTCGTTGGCAGCAGCGGTTACCGCACCCTTGAGATCCTTGGCGCGCCGCGGGACGCGAACGCTCCATGTGTGATCGCGGAAGTGTCGCCGGATCTCGCCGACCACGGTCGGCATCGCAAAGGCCAGGAAGTTGCTGCCGAACTCAGGGTCGAATCGCTCAACCGCCTTCAGCAAGCCCAGCGAACCGACCTGCAACAAGTCGTCGTACGGTTCGCCGCGCTCGGCGAACCGTCGAGCAGCGCGCATCGCGATCCAGTAATGCTTGACGATCAGTTCGTCGCGTATTCGTTGATCTCCGGTGGCGCGCAACTCTCTGAACTGCGCGAGCGTTTCGGCATCCGCGGCCGCGTAGTCGGGCGCGTCGACCATCAGGCCGACGCGCCGGACGCGGGTGGATCTTCGTGTGTCGATGCAAGGTACGTAGCGCGGATCAGCAACTGTCCTTCGCGGTGGCCGATGGAATGTTCGGAGGCGATCGCCGCAAGAACGGTGGCACTCAGCGCGATCTCCGCGCCGTCGACGGCGAACTCGATCGCGGTGGTGTAGCCGGACACGTCGAGGCGGTGGTCGGCGACATCGAACCTGATCGTGATGTCGTCGCCGTCGCCGTGCTCGATCAACGCCGCCAGCACCTCGCTGACGACGATCTTGACATCTTCGAGTTCGTCGATGGTCATCCTCGCCATCGCCGCCAGGGAACTTGCGGCCAGGCGTGCGACGCGGCCCATCCTGGCGTCGGACGGCACCTGAAGCATCACCGGCCCTCCGGTCGCACTGCCGAACTCGGGCCTCGACCCGTCCACCCTCTCAGGCGACGTCGTTTCGCCGCTCATTCTGCGTCGCTCTCGGAGCCGGACTCGATGGAGAACTGATCGCCGGTACCGGTGATCTCCAACAGTCTGAGGACCTCTGCTGATGGGTTTCGCAGCACCACAAGCGTGCCGCGTTCCGAGGCGCGTCGACGCATACCGAGCAGACTGCGCAACCCAGATGAGTCGACGAACGCGACGGCCTCGAGGTCGAGCACCACCGGTCGCTCCGACTCGTGCTCGGCGACCGCTGCCTCGAGGATCGAACCACCGGCCAGATCGATTTCACCGATGACAACGATCACGTCATCGGCGGCGATGCGCACGATCAGTGGATCACTGGAATCTATGCCGGTCATGGATGGAACCCCCGCTCGCTGGTCACACCGTTCTGTCTAGCCGATCCGAGCGTCGGTTGCTCCACCTCGGGAGCCGCGGACGTTGAGTCGACGAAATCTACCTTCGTACCAGTACAACGATCATCACGATAAGCGCCACTGCGAGCACGCAGGTGGCCACCACCCACGGCCAGATCCGTCGCCGGCGTGGCAGAGGTGGCGGGACCACAGCCACCACCGCGGGAGCGTCCGGCGTGACCACCGGCTTCAACGGCGTGAGCGGTGCCCCACAGCGCAGGCAGTTGGCTGTCGGTACCGGCGGATTGTGCTCACCACACGCCGGGCAGGAGATCGACGACAGCGCGGCCCGACCATCCGTACCAGGCAGCCGAGCCAGCGCCCCGTCGCCTTCGACACCGGTGATCGTGCCACCGGACCGCGCCCAGAACAGCGGATAGTCGCATGTAGCGCAGAACCACTCGGCATGCGGGCGCATGTCGTTGCCTTCCCACAACGTGCCACAACCGGGGCATTCGACACGGAAGTCGTACGATTCACTCTCGGCGACGCGTGCGTCGTAAGGCTGACTGGCGGGCCCGGCGGCGCTCCACAGGGGATCCGGAGCAACGCTGCGGTGCTCGCCGCCAACGGGCGCGGCTGTCGAGGCGGGCGGTGAATCGGAAGCGATCGGTGATGTCACCACCACCGGCTCAGCCGTGACAGTGACATCGAAACCGGAGGTTGCGCCGGTCGCGAGCGAACCTCCAGATCTGGCAGGCGCGGCAACTGTGGTGTCGGATTCGCGTTCTTCATTCATCGTGACGTCACTCCTTGCGAGATCGGGTAGAGCGAACGACCGGCACATTCCACAACCAGCGGAACGTTGGCAGGCACCGAGGCCACAACGATGTCGATCAGCTCGCTCTCACGCAGGTGTCCGAGGGAGGCGGCCCGCACTGTCACCGAGCCAGGACCGGGTGGAGCCTGTCCCTCACGAAAGATGCCACCGTCGTCGAGCACCTCCACAGTGTCGTCGGTGATCGCCTCGAGCACGGAACGCAGCGCACTGGCCGTGCCCCGATGGCCCAATGTGGCACCGGTGGCATGCACGATGTTGCGTTGCACAGCAAGCGCCAGCCTGCTGTCCACTGCCGCCGCACTGACCCACTCGCCAAGGTACCTGACCATCTCCGGCGAGGTGACGTCCAGATCGGCGATGCTGCTGATCGAGTCGGATGCGGCCCGCAGGGTGGTGGCCACCTCCTCGAATATCGACAGGAAACGCACCAGGAAGTCGTCGCCCTGCATGCCCAACGGCAACGCCGCGACCAGCCATCCAGCTCCGTAGCCGAGGCGTTCGGAGAGACGCCCAGCAGTCGCCACCGGTTGACCGGTGCGTGATGTCAGCTCGCGGTCGCTCATAGCCGGATGGTCTCACATGATCTGCTCATCGAACGACCACGCGATGCTTGAACCCCAGGAACAGCGAGCGAGCGTCGAGTCGGAGCGCTTCCTTGGCCTCTCCGATGCGCTCGCCATTGCGCAGGTCGACCGCGAACATCACCAGTTCGTCAACCGAGACCACACCACGGACTTCTGCGACCACAGCCGTCAGCGACGCTGTTGTTATCGCCACATCCCAAGGCCAGCCGTCGCCATCGGGGCCACCGGTGAGCGGGTTGAGATACTTGTACAACTCGTCGAGCACCTCCTGGCGCACGATTGTCGGTGGCCGTCCGGGCGCAGCGCGCACGAGCACCGCCACGCTCACCCCGACGAAGTAAGGAGTGGTCAGCTCCACTGTGGCCCCGAGCAGGCGTCGCTCATCGATGTACGAACTGATCGTGCGATACAGCGGTTCGAGCAACACGTAATCGTCGATCGTGTGGGCCTCAGGACGCTTGTCGACGCTTGGTATCACCAGCAGCCGCACCTGCTTGCCGGGCTCCGAGGGACGGATGCAGCGTGCCCGAGCGACCTCCAGCGTGGACTGCAACGCGAGCCGCTCGAAGTCGCTCGCGGTTACGGCGCGCTGGCCGGTGCGAAGCGTCATCGGGCCACGCAACTTGACGTTGTCGTCTGTCTCCGCATCCACGCCGCCACGCGCCGGCTGCAAGTTCTCGACGCGGCCGACGTACGGGATGGTGGACCGCATCGCGGTAAGCGTGCCACTACCGACGTTGCCCCTGTTGCCGCCGCCATAGCGATATTCGCGCACGATGATCAAGGCGCCGTCGGCCGGGATCGCGCCGTGCTGCACGATCGACCCATCGGCGTAGCGCACTGCCGGACCGAACAGCAACGTGCCTTGCGCGTCGTCCCACATCACGTGGCGATCGTCCGAATTGCTCGTCCCGAAGTCGGACACCTCGGTCCACTCTGACGCGCCATCAGAGGTGATCACTTGGACTAGTTCGCCGTCACGGCGCGGCAGCACCGGATGGTTCTTCAGCTTGAACTCCTGGCCGGGCTTGGCGATGCTTCGCCCGACCACCTCGCCCGTTACCAGCGCGCTGTGCTCGGCAGGGGCGGTACCGCCCCTGCAACTGGCCACAAGCCGGAAGATCTCAGGCGAACCACGATATGTCGGCTGTCCGGGTGCCGCCTGCATGTAACGCAGCCGCAGCCACCAGGCACGCTTGGAGTCGAGCGTCAGCGGTTCATGCGCAGTAGGCACCAGCAGCACCACGACACCGTTGCGGTTGATGCCGCCGGTGGTATCGGTGTAGACGTGACACGGCACCCAGTACTCGCCGGACCACACCTCCCACACCACCGGCGGTCGGCCCGGCTCAATGCCGACACCGAGGGTGGTAGCGGTGATCCCCAGTTCGATCACCTGGCCCGCGAGGGGTGACTCGAAGCCGAGGTAGAAGCAGTCGCCCGGTTGGATCGGCTCGGACTGGAAGCAGCGCACGCTCTCGCGCTCGAAGCGAAGTTCGTTGAGCACGTCACGCAGGCCCTCGTCTCCGTGACCAGTGAGCGAGGCGACGAGTACTGGCTGGTCGATCAACAGATCGGCGACGGTGGCAAACACCTCGGCCGCGCCTGCGCTGTTCGTGGCCACCTCGGTGCCGGCCGCCACGGTGACAAGATCGGTGGTGGCGGCTGACAACCAGAAGGTCAAATCGGCGGTGGCCGCTTGCGACGGAAACGGTCGTACACCGAGCAGGTTGAGGAACTGGGTGTACAGCTTGTCGGGGGTCTGGTTGAGGCGGAAGATGACCATCTCGCTCATCCATGCGAACAGTTCGATGAGAGCCACGCCCGGGTCGGAGACGTTGTGGTTGGTCCACTCCGGACACAACGACGGGATCATCCGCTTGGCTTCGTCGACGATGTCTTGGAACCGGCGGTCGTCAAGGTTGGGAACGGGCAAGCTCACGAAAGTTCATCCTCTTCGTCGGATCCGCCTTCACCGGGGATCATGTAGAACGGATACACCAGGTTGCGACGGTCGTTGGTCACCTTGATGCGGTAGCCGATGCCGATGCGCACCACGCCAGGCTGCTCGTCGGGGATCACCTTCACCTCCACCACGTCGATGCGCGGCTCCCATCGCACCAGTGCTTCGCGGACCGCCTCCTCCATCAGCCCGAGCGTGTTGGCGTTGATCGACTCGAACATCAACTCCCAGATCTTGCAGCCGAAGGCCGGCCGCATCATTCGCTCCCCTGGAGC